>JALSHQ010000296.1 GCA_026982145.1 Gammaproteobacteria bacterium
TGCGTCAGGGTGCCTGCTGCTCGCTTCGCTTTCGATGCCCACCATTGCAGATGAGAGCGCTAATGCAATAGACGCCAAGCTGCAACAGGCAATCAGTGGCGACCATCGCAGTCAAAAGAACAGTGCCCGTGATCAATACCGAAAGCCGCAAGAAACGCTTCAGTGGCTCGGCATAAAAAACAACATGACGGTCGTGGAGATCACCCCCGGCAGCGGTTGGTACACAGAAATTCTCGCACCATACCTGAAAGAGAATGGCACTTTCTACGCCGCCGGTTTTGATGTCGATTCAAAGAAACGATATTTTCGCCGCAGCGCCAAGGCGTTCAATGAAAAACTCGCTGCAAACCCGGCCGTCTACGGCAAGGTGACTGTTACCACCATCGCGCCACCCGCTAAAATCGAAATCGCTCCACCCGGCTCAGCCGATATGGTGCTCACCTTCCGCAACGTCCATAGCTGGATGGGGGCTGGCAACAGCGATGCTGTGCTTGGCGCAATGTATACCGCACTTAAACCCGGCGGCATCTTGGGACTGGTCGAACACCGTGGGAATCCTGATGCAGAACAAGACCCCAAAGCAAAATCGGGCTATGTCACTGAGGCCTACACCATCGCTATGGTAGAAAAAGCGGGGTTTAAACTGGTGGAAAAATCAGAGCTACTGGCCAATCCTAAAGACAACGCAGACCACCCCAAGGGGGTCTGGACTTTGCCTCCGACACTACGTCTCGGCAATAAAGATCGCCATAAATACCTTGCTATTGGAGAGAGTGACCGCATGTTATTGAAGTTCGTTAAAGAATAAATGCTGTTTTAATCGATTAAGAAACCTGAGATTTAGAGGATTAATACACACCATGTACATCGCAATGAATCGTTTCAAAATCGCGCCCGGCAGTGAAGAAGATTTCACACAGATCTGGAAAAACCGGGATACCTTTCTTGATACCGTGCCCGGCTTCAAGAGTTTTAACCTCCTGCAAGGCGCGACGTGTGATGACTACACTCTGTTTGCATCACATTCAATCTGGGAATCGAAAAGTGATTTCGAAAATTGGACGAAATCAGAAGCCTTCAGAAAAGCGCACGCCAATGCAGGCGGCTCGAAAAAGAACATCTACCTCGGCCCGCCGCAGTTTGAAGGTTTCGAGTCAGTCGTTTAGCACCTTTACACATTAAGCCCACAACTCCAATACAAAGTGGTGCTTCACCGAAGCCAGTAGGTGAGTGCATGTAATTTCCGGCCAGTTGCCCACACTCATCGATCGGCACAGCTTCAATGTAGCGCTTAACAAAGAGGCGCAATATAACGCTCTCAGGCCTCAGAGTCGGCGGTCAACACCGACGACTTCATTCATCATTCTCTTGCATACCGGCACATCATCTTCAAATTTATATTGCGGATGATGCGCCTCGCCAAGTGAGCAGCCACGCATCGCTATAACAAAAAATCAGCACCTCCTTGCCTCGTTGTCGAGCAATGCCTTAATGACCAACGGTCATAATAAAAAGCACCTCCAAGAAATACCCCCGCGGCAAATTGTCGCGCGACACTATGTCACATTCTCAGATGCTGCGTTGATCACTACCATTGCGACTTCCACCCATCAATACCTACACAACAAAACAGGAAGCCACACCTTGGACGCAAAAAAAAACCATCGCAATCCACTCAGAATTGCCCTGCTGCTCGCTCTCTCTCCTGCGGCGGCCTTTGCCAGCACCCCCATCACACTCGAAACCATCACGGTCACTGGCACTAAAGAGCCGCGTCCAGTCGCCGAAACCACCGCCTCTGTTGGCGTCATCGAGAGCGATAAAATTGATGATCTGAAACCCGGCCACCCCAGCGAGATCATGGGCAAGGTGCCCGGTGTTCATATCAATGTCACTGGCGGTGAAGGCCATATGGCAGCGATTCGCCAGCCGATCACCACCAGTGCGGTCTATCTCTATCTGGAAGATGGCATTCCGACCCGCTCAACCGGATTTTTCAACCACAATGCGCTCTACGAGGTCAACCTGCCGCAATCAGGCGGCATCGAAGTAACCAAAGGACCAGGGACTGCGCTCTATGGCAGTGATGCAATAGGTGGTGTGATCAATGTAACGACCCGCCCAGCGCCACTAAGGCCTGAAGCGGAGGCGACGGTTGAAGTCGGAGATCACGGCTGGAACCGGGTGCTGCTCACTGGTGGTACGACTAAAGGTAATGATGGCATCCGCGCCGATCTCAACATCACTCACTCTGACGGCTGGCGTGATGCGACCGAGTATGACCGTCAGACGGCGACTTTGCGTTGGGATCGCTTCCTTGAAAATGATGCGATCGTGAAGACCGTCCTTACGACATCAAATATCGATCAACAGACCGCCGGCACATCGCGTCTATCTAGGGATGATTACTTCAACAACCCGACTAAGAATAAGACACCGATTTCGTTCCGCAAGATCAAGGCAGTGCGTCTCTCCAGCGCCTACGAAAAAGAAGATGACAACACGCTGTTGAGTATCACGCCCTACGCGCGATACAACAGCACCGAACTGCTGCCTAACTGGTCACTGACATATGACAAACAGCACTACACCACTGAGAACCACTCCCTTGGGTTGATGACCAGATACCGCATGGACTTTGCCCCGATGCGTACTCGTGTGATTATCGGTATCGATCTTGATCACAGCCCCGGTAGCCGTGATGAGAATAAGCTGACCACAACTAAAACCGGCGACATCTTTACCGGCTACAGCGAAGGAGACAAAACCTATCTCTATGATGTCGACTTCACCGGCATCGCACCGTACACCCATGTTGAGTTTTCCCCCAGTGACAAGCTGCGCATCGATGCCGGCCTGCGTTTCGATTACATCGCCTATGACTACAACAACCAGTTAACCACGCTGACCACTGGTAAACATCGCCGCCCAGAAAGCACCACGGTCGAGTTTCACCATGTGAGCCCCAAACTGGGTGCGTCATACGCTTTCAGTAACAATCTCAACGGTTATGCCAGCTACCGCAACACCTTCCGTGCACCGGGTCAGAGCCAGCTTTTTCGCCAGGGTCAGGCCGTTAACACCGTCGATCTAAAACCGATCGAAGCTGATAATTTCGAAGTCGGCCTGCGTGGTGATTTTGGTAGATACCGCTACGAAGCCTCACTCTATCATCTGAAAAAAGAGAATGATATTCTCTCATTCCGTAACACCGTCACCGGTGATCGAGAGACACAAAATGCCGGTGAAACACAGCATCGTGGTATCGAGGTTGGCTTTGGCAGCAAAATCACCGACACACTGCAGCTCGACATCAGCCACAGCTATGCCGAACACACCTACGAACAGTGGAGCCCTAAGACCGGCGTCAATTACAGCGGTAATGAGATCAAATCGGCACCACGTAACATCAGTGATGTACGCCTCAACTGGCATGCCAAAGCACTCAATGGCGGTCGTATAGAACTCAACTGGGAACACCTCGGCCGTTACTGGCTCGACGATGAAAACAGCCATCAATACGAAGGCCATGACCTCATTCACCTACGCGCCAACTACTACCTCAACAAACAGTTAGAAGTTTTCGGGCGCATCCATAACCTCAGTGATAAGCGTTACGCCACCGGCGCCTCGTTTAGCCAGTTTAATGGTGAAGAGTTCGCCCCCGGCCTGCCACGTACCCTCTATGCAGGGGTTTCATATAAATGGCAATAAGGTGCGCCCGATACTGGAAACGCGGTGGTACAGCCCTAGGGATTTTCATCCTCGGGCTCGCTTCATTTTCGGCTGTCGCCGGTGATACGCTCAAACAACACAAGGGGCATGCCGCTCCGGAAGGGTCACCCTCGCTGGAGAGCGCTTCAGTCCCTACCACCACCTTCGATGCCAACGGCAGGCTGTGGGCGGTATGGGTTTTTGGAAAACATCTCTATGTTAACCACTCCGATGATCTGGGTGAAAATTTTTCCAAGCCTGTAAAGGTCAATACCAAACCCGAAAAACTATCGACCAATCCCGAGGCACGCCCACATATTGTCGTGGCCAATAACGGCAATATTTATGTTAGTTACGCGATCAAGCTGAAAAAACGCTTTAGTGGCCATGTGAAGTTCAGCCGCTCCACCGATGGCGGAAAAAACTTCTCCACTCCCATCATCGTTAATGACAATCGGGAGATGATCGGCCACAGCTTCCCAACGTTGAGCATCAATTCAAAAGATCAGCTCTTCATCGCCTGGCTCGATTCACGTGACCGTGTCGCCGCAAAAAAAATAGATAAAGCGTACAACGGCTCAGCACTCTATTACGCCATTTCAAATAATGACGGCGTCAGCTTTGAATCCAACAAAAAGATCGCCGACACCACCTGCCAATGCTGCCGCCTCGGTGTGGCAATCGATAACAACGATCTGCCGGTTGTCACCTGGCGTCACATCTACGGCGATAACATCCGCGATCAGGCGATCGTGCATTTTACCGACAATGATACTTTCACCGCACCATACCGCATCAGCGAAGATCAGTGGAAGATAGAGGCCTGCCCCCATCATGGTTCAACGCTGGTGATTGATGACAACGGCAGCTATCACACCGCATGGTTCACCAACGGAGCAGCACGTCAGGGACTCTTTTATGCCAACTCCGATAATCAGGGTCAGCAGTTCACCACGCCGCTGCCGTTTGGTGACCTCGATGCACAGCCCAAACACCCGTCGCTCGCCACCGCGGGAGGAAAGCTCTATCTCGCGTGGAAAGAATTCGACGGCCAACAGAGCCATATCCGCCTGATGCAGGCTGATGATCGCGGCACACAGTGGCAAGCGGTGCAGACCATCGCATCAACCACTGATGAATCAGACCACCCACTACTCATCACTCACGGCGAGACCCCTTATCTGTCGTGGCACACTAAAGCGGAGGGATACCGTCTGATCCCGCTAACAACGCCTGAGCGCTTTACCTCCGTACCACAGGCGTTTATCAGCGGCTCAATGGCTCAGATCACGTCAGCCCAGAAGCGGCCTTACATCGTCAATTTCTGGTCAATCGACTGCCCCCCTTGTTACAAAGAGCTAAAAATGTGGCGCGAACTGGGCAGGCGCTACCCTGAGCTAAAAGTCGTGCTGATCTCAACCGACGCGGTTGAGTTCAAGGATGAGGTGACGCAGGTTACCGCTGAGCTTGGCGTCTCACACCTGGAGTCCTGGCAGTTTGCCGACAGTGCGGAACGGCTGCGTTTTGAGATCGACAGACGCTGGTTTGGGGAGCTACCTCGCACCTATTTCTACGGCCACTCTGGTAACACCGAGGCGATCAGTGGGCTGCTCAGTCCCGACGTAGTAGAACAGTGGATCAAGCAGAACTTGCCACCACAAAAGGACGACTGAAGCACGTAGTTTACGATGACAATCAGCGGCAACATTGAGAGGGACAGCCCTTGCACGGTGAAACGAGAACATCTCGTTGCGATTGCCGTCGCTGTTTCGCTGCACGCTGGACTTGCAACTGCCCTAACGCTAGCGCCCCCATCTGAACCGCTCGAAATCAAACTAGACCTCGGTTTTGAGATGGTCGACCTAGCCCCGGCTGAAACCGCCGAGACACCCTCAATTCCGCTATTAAAAGAGATGATGCCAGCAGAAGCACTTTCCCCTGAGGCAGAAAATATTACACCGGCTAAGCCACCAGTGCCACTCGTTAAGAAAATTGTGGCACTGCCGCCTGAGTCTATTCCAGAACCGCTCACTCATGAAATGGCCATAATGCCGGTACCTGCACCTGCTGAGAGCAGCGCTATAGAACCATCGATACTGACAGCAGAGCAGGCAAAAAAACTGCCTCTGTTATTGGGCGCTATCGATGAAGATTACATTCCGCCACTCAGCAGTAGCCGCTATCTACACAACCCAAAACCACGCTACCCACGTGCTGCACGCAAGCGTGGCATGGAGGGGGTCGTGATAATCAACGTGCGTGTCAGCCGTGATGGTCGCCCTGTCGAAACGCTCCTCCACACCTCGTCAGGATATGGTGTGCTCGACCGTGCAGCACTGAAAACGGTACGCAGCTGGCGCTTTGAGGCGGCACGCCGTGGCAATGTACGGATCGAAGGCGAAGTCCTCGTTCCGATCCATTTCAAACTTACAAATAGCTAGAGACTATCAATGGCAATAGAAAACACTCTGTGGTTTACCTGGTGGCATGAGGCCGACATCGTCATTCGTGCCGTCTTTATCGTGCTGATTAGCATGTCGCTACTGAGCTGGAGCCTGATGAGCTACAAAGCACAGCAGCTGCGCCGTATTCTGAAAGAAGAGGAACAAGCATCAATTCTGCTAATAAAAACAGTGCCACTGGATGAGCTACAAAGCAAACTCGCCGGAACACAACCCAGCTTCGTACTATTAAATGAAGCGCTGAATCAGCCCGATGATTATGGGCGTGATGAGATCTCCAGCCAACTCAGCCAGCAGTTGAGTCAGGAACAGTTGCGCCTCGAAGGTGGGCTGACGCTACTCGCCACCATCGGCAATGCCGCGCCGTTCATTGGCCTGTTTGGCACCGTGTGGGGCATTATGCATGCGCTGCATACATTGGGCGGCGGTGATACGGTACTGGCACTCGATACTATTGCCGGGCCGGTCTCAGAGGCGCTGGTCGCTACCGCCGCAGGCATCTTTACTGCCGTGCCTGCGGTGGTGGCTTACAACCTATTAGTGCGTCGCCTGCGCTTCCTTGGTGGCGTGATGGAAGGCAATGCGATCCGCATCCTCAACCATCGCTGCGCAAAGAGTCAATAACAGTGCTGGGCGATCTCTCCAACCTTTCAAAGAGAAGCCACAACGAGCCGGTGTCAGAGATCAACATCACCCCGCTGGTAGATGTGATGCTGGTACTGCTGGTGATCTTCATCCTCACTGCACCGCTGCTGGCGCAGGTGATCAAGGTCAACCTGCCGCAGACCGCTAGGGCGTCGACCGCTGAACCGGCGACCGCCTATCTAACACTCTTTGCCGATGGCCATTTCAAGCTTGACCAGAGCAACATTGCAGCTGCCAAACTCAAAGCTGCGCTCAGTGAAAGATTAGTCAACGAACCGGAGTTGGTGTTGCGAGTCGAATCTGATGCCACCGTCCCCTTTGAGCAGGTGGCACAACTGCTAGCGATTGCCAAACAGGCGGGCATCAAACGGCTATCGATCGCCACCGAAGCACGTTAGACACTGCCCCAAACCGGGGAACCTTCGATTTATTCATGAACGCCTACCTTGCGCCTAAAACATTCAGCTTCTGTGTTGCTAATCTTCGCACCCTAGGAGTACTTCTTCAGCAATGCTACCGCATTCCTTCAGGGCGCAATAGCCGGCTACAGTGCGTTCAGAATAAATCAGCGGTTCTTTACCTCATTTTTCTGTTCGTAATGACTGTTTTTTGCGCCATACGCTCTTCTGCGCAGTGATATATAACGCCTCCACCTTCGCCCTTGCCCAAGGTGTTTTACGCAAAAACTTAAGGCTAGACTTTACCGAAGGATCACTAGTAAAACAGCGGATATCGATACGCTTTCCCAACTCATCCCAGCCGTAATACTCCACCAGCCAGGTCATGATTTTTTCCAGCGTTACGCCGTGCAGTGGATTATTAGCCTGTTGTTCGCTCATCAGCAGGTGAGCCCTCCTTTTGTGGTTTCATTGTCGTTATTCATTTCTTATATTATAGCACCCAGCCTAATCAGAGGCTTGATGCGCAAGTGGGTTAATGTCCGGCAGGTTACGGTAAACCTCATCATACGTTTCATATCTCTCCAGCACTTCAACTACCACGGGCAACGGCTCCGCCCAGACTTCGGGCAAGTCGGCTTCAAAGGTTGAGTTTAGTGCGAATGCTAGCTGCTCACGCGGTGGAGAGAACTGCGCATCAACAGCCCTTTTATTGCCACGGGCATCGATGCGGTACCAGCCATGGCTTTTGAGGTGAACTGCATTGAGACCATGCAGGCAATAGGGAGCCCCATCACCCTCCACACTCAGCCGCTGATAACACAACCCCGCGGGTATACCATTCGCACGAAGTAGCGCTGCCAGCAGGTGACTCTTGGCGTAACAATAGCCTGTGCTATGTTGCAATACATCAGAGGCTTTGCATGTCACAGGATTCATATGGTAATCAACACTGTGCTTAATCTTGTCTCGCACCCATTCAAAACAATTTTGGGCGATTATTTCATCAACCATCGTATTTAATGAAAGCGACTCCGCCAGCGCCATAATATCTGGGTGTTCCCAGTTGATATATTTAGACGACGTGAGGTATCGCTTCATGACTTAAACCCCCTAAGCACTCCTGCCGTTCATTCAACCTCGTGACTAAAACCTGCGCTATCAACGCTTCACCTCGTCATATCGGAAGCATGAAACGAGGTGGTCATTCACCATGCCCACCGCTTGCATATAAGCATAACAGGTGGTCGGCCCGACAAACTTGAACCCTTTTTTCTTCAGCGCCTTGCTCATCGCCTCTGCCACTGGCGTGATCGCCGGAACATTCGACATCTTCTTCCAGCGGTTTTCGATCGGCTTGCCATCCACAAAAGACCAAATATAAGCATCAAAACTGCCATGCTCTTTTTGCACCGCCAGAAAACATTTTGCATTCTCTACCGCGGCATTCACTTTTAGCCTATTTCTCACAATGGCGGGGTTTTGTAGCAGCTTTTCTTTTTTTGCTTCGGAATAGCGCGCTATTTTTCGCGCATCAAAGTGATCAAACGCCTTAAGGTAGCCCGCCCGTTTTTGAAGAATGGTCACCCAGCTTAACCCTGTCTGCGCCCCTTCGAGAATCAACATTTCAAACAGAAGGCGGTCATCATGCACCGGCACACCCCACTCTTCATCGTGGTATATCGTTTCTAACGGGTTTGAATTTGCCCAGTCACATCGTTTCATTAGTTACCATCCTTATTAGTCTGTTAGCCATTCTGGCCTACAACCCTAAATATAGACTGCCGACGCAATAGCCATCTGATTGCCCAAAATGCTACCATGTTTTATTCGCCGATATTCATCCTAACATTAAAGAAAGTAGTATCAGACTAGGGTTCATTGATTCACTGGAGGCGCACAGCATGGCGGTTTTAATTCGAGGGGAATTGAAAACCCATTGGCAAGCCGTCCGCTCGCAGGCTGCGATATATCGTCAAGAATCCCGTACCTTTCAGCAATTGACTGGTGTGGATAACACACTTGAACTTGGCTTTGAAGCTAACCGCTACCATCTCTATGCCGGGTACGGAGACCCTTGGAGCCACGTGTGTTGATGGTACATGCACTTAAGGGTTTGCAGCATGTTGTTCCACTGATCATTATTGACCCAGTATTAGCTGATGAAGGATGGCAGTACCGCGTATTTAATGAACTTACCCCCGGTGCTGATAACCCTTGGAAGCCGCTTCACGAGCGCTATACTTCAACTGACCCATTATTTACAGGTCGGGTCACTGTTCCTCTGCTTTGGGACAGTAAAACTAAAAAAATCATCAATAATGACTCCCAAGATATCACTATGTTAACGTTCAAATCTGCCAAGTTAATCACCGACTGCGTTAACCTAGCCCACCCCTAATATGAACATCTTTCAAAGTGTCACAAAAGCTGTCACTTATGACAGGTCAGGCCGAGCATTGCCCTCATCCGCATTGAATATATGGCTAGTTGAACGACTGGTATGGGCGCTGAGCTCTATCACTTTTCTATTTTTCTCCACTATATACGGCTCCTATGTATCACAAACCGTGCGTAAATAGTCCTGCAATGTCTGCCCCGGTTGTAACTCATAGATTACTTCGAGTAGCGTCACATGCGTCATCCTGTCCAGCCTGAAATTCCGAAATTCACCGCGCAGTTCACACCACGCCGTCAACGTCCACACTTTACCCCAATAGAACAGCCCCAGCGGGTGCACTTTACGGCTTGATGACTGACTATCTTCCCGTTTGTAATTGAACTCGACCTTCTGTAATGATTTAATGCCTGTACGTAACAGTTGCAACCGTTTCGAGACACGCGGATCAATCCCGAAATCCGGCACCAATACGTCATCACGCAGCAGTTCACCACGCAGGTGCTCCGGCACCGCAGATTCGATTTTGATCATCGCCTGAGTCGCGGCACTTGCCAACCCCTGATCTGTCCACGCCTGTACCATGCGTGCGCCGATCAGCAGTGCAGATAGCTCCTCTTCAGTAAACATCAATGGCGGCAGGTGAAAACCAGGCAATAGACGATAGCCACTGCCAGCTTCACTTGAAATCGGCACCCCAGAGAGCGACAGGTCTTGCATGTCGCGGTAGATGGTACGCACTGAGACCTCAAGTGCGGTTGCTATTTCATGTGCGGTGACGACACGATCGCGCCGCAGGAGCTGAATAATTTGAAAGAGTCGGTCGGCGCGGCGCACTGTTTAATGACGCCTCATTAAACCCGCCCACCATTCCGGCCTGCGCCGGGATGAGACTATAAATGATAGCCCGTCAATCAAACGGCAACTCCAGTGCATTGCATAGAAAGCGCATGTAAGGCGTGGCATCGGCAAAGCATTTCATCATTGCCGGTTTCAATTTTTTTGAGCAAGCGAGCGCCATGTCAAAATCATGAATCGCAATAAAGTCTTTGCGCCGCAGATCTTCGATCATCGGGTGATCTTTGCTAACCCCTCGCGGCGAGGTCTTTAATGATGCGCCACTGATGCGATACTGTTTTTTAAACGGCATATGATCTCGCACTTGAATCCATTCACTCTCCCTTTCAATAATCCGCGCACGAATTTTGGCAAGCGATGGTGCATCTGGCCGCCAGATGCCAGCACCCAAAAAGCACTCACGTGATGAGAGATGCAGATAATAGCCGGGCGCATGCACATCTTTACCCTGAGCGTGGCGAAATTGAATGCCAATATTAGTTTTGTATGGGGTTTTATCTTTGCCAAAGCGAACATCGCGGTGTATGCGCATCAGCGATCCACCAACCTTTTTGGGGAGCGCGGCAAAATGGGGGGATAGATGTGGCAGTTCCGCTGCCACATCTGTAATCAAGCGCAGCGCAGGCTCACGCACACATCCTTCATAAAACGCCTTATGCTCATGAAACCACTCGCGCTGGTTGTTATCCGCAAGTCGATCAAGAAAATCAAAAGTGCCTTCGTTGAAGTATCCGCCTGCCATGCCTCAGCCTTTATTTTTCATATGAGATCAGAGAGAGCATAGCGCCCTGAGGATCTTTTATCACACAAAACCGACCCACATCAGGGATATCCTGTAGCGGCACACAGACCTTGCCACCCAGCGCTTCCGCTTTTGCCGCGCTGGCATCGGCATCTTCAACGGTGACATAACCACCCCACATCGGCGGCATCTCGCCCGCTTCGGCCGGGGTCTTCATGATGCCACCAATCTCATCACCATTCGCTTTTAAGGTGGTGTAGTCCATGCCGCCACAGGTGATATCGTCCATCTGCCAGCCAAACAGTTCGCTGTAAAACTGTTTGGCTGCGGTGACATCATTGGTCAGCAGCTCGTTCCAGCTAAAATAGCCCAGCTTTTTTGTTATTTCGCTCATTGTGCATCTCCATCTGATAAATTAAAAACCTCAAGAGATGACAATGTAGCAGAGCACTACTGACAGCATGATGTCAGTAGCTCAAAAAACAGTAAATTTTCACGCTAGATCACTCGCATGGCAATAACGGGATTAAGGCTTGATGAAATCAAAATAGATTTTATTGATAAGATCGCATGATGGTGCTGATTGAAATGCACTCGACCCAGTTTAGAACTAAGTCAAACACAGCTTGAAAATCGCTCCCCCTCAACCAATTCCCAAGCCATGCCCGACCAAGTGAGGCTATTCTACCTAATATTGGCTAAAACAGTACAGTCTTTATGCATAATAATTTCAGGTTATTGCCTGTAAAATTTAACACAGTAACGCCCCTGAGTTGCCTAGCAGCACACTGAACCTCAAGCCTTAAATGCAGCGGCATGCTAATTCACTTGTGCCAACATCATGGCTTGGTATCGAGCGGAAAAATAGCAACAGCAGTCGCCGCAAACACCCCAATTTAAAACAATCACTTAGCAGATTTGTGCCGCACAAAATAACACTTCGACAAGCTATAAATCAGAGGTCCCTAATTATTTACCGGCATGGGCCACATCAACCCTTAGATTCCATCGTTCTTCTGTAAAAATCCCGCATTAAAAAAGCATCTTATCAGCCGAATTATTTTAAGTTTTAATTCAGTTTTGGGGGATAGACTTTTCACTGTCCACTCAATAAAACAATTAATGGCCAGCAGATGAGCAAAAAAATTAGCCCACCAGCACGAGATTTAAGAGACTACACCTTTGTGTTGCTCGTCATTTCGTTACTGCTAAGTGCATGGAGCATCATGGCCTACAAGCTCTATGTGCTTGACTATCCATTGGCGGGGCTTATCCCCACGATCAGTTACAAGGTGGATGTCAATATTGACACGACCGGTCATGGCGATGATATTTCTGTGAGTACCTTCCTCCCTCGCAGCGATAGCCGTCAGCATATTTCTGAAGAAGAGAATGCCTCGGGGCTGTTTAACCTCAGCATTGAAAATAACCCACTCAACCGAATTGCACGCTGGAAGGCTGAAAGTGTTCAGGGGAGACAAAGCCTTCGCTACTCCTACTCAGTGGAAGCCAAACACTTCCGCTACGCCATTCCTTCGGAGATGGCGATCCCACCCAGTTACCCAGAAGATCTCCAGCACTATCTACAGGAAGAACCCGGCATTCAGGTCAATGATCCGCTGATTGAAGAGACGCTACAGCAGCTCTTCCCCAACGGCTCGGGCACCCTGCTCAATGCGGTGACGACGATCCACCGCCACCTGCAAGACAACTTCGAAAATAAGAATTTTTCTGGCTTTACCGATGCGATCACGGCACTAAAGCTGGGTGAGGCAAGCTGTAACGGCAAGAGCCGCCTGTTCCTTGCACTCGCCCGTAAGCTCAATATCCCCGCACGGCTGGTCGGTGGTTTAATCATGCAGTCTGGTAGTAAACGCACCTCTCACCAGTGGGTAGAGCTCTATATCGCAGGCCACTGGGTGCCTTTCGACACCATCAATGACCATTTTGCCGACATTCCAGCCAACTACCTCACCCTCTACTATGGGGATCTGGTGCTGTTTAAACACACCTCCAACATTAATTTTAACTACTCATTCAACATGATCAAACGGCTGGTGCCAAAGCGTGAAGCACTCGAATCGCTTGATCAGTCTGGCTTTAACATCTTCAACCTCTACACCATCTTTGAACAGGTGGGGATTCCACAAGAGCTGTTAAAAATTATTTTGATGATCCCACTCGGCGCATTGGTGGTGGTGATCTTCCGCAATGTTATTGGCATTCAAACCTTCGGCACATTTCTTCCTGCACTGATTGCAGCTGCAGCGCGCGAGACCGGCCTACTATGGGGGGCTATCGGTTTTGTATTAATTATTCTGATCTCATCAGCCGTGCGCAAACTGCTCGACTGGTTGCAGCTGCTGCACTCCCCCAAAATGGCCATCATGCTCAGCACCGTCGTGATCGTCATGATGGCGATGACCGTCATCAGTGTTCATTTTGGCATGTTTGCGCTGGCGCATGTCTCCCTCTTCCCCATCGCCATCCTTGCGATTACAGCAGAGCGCTTTGCCATCATCGAATCAGAACAGGGTTCATTAGAAGCATTCCGCATCACCGCGTGGACACTACTGGTGATCAGCGCCTGCTACGTGGTAATGGACTCACTCTTTTTGCAGAGCATGATCCTCGCTTTTCCTGAGCTGCTACTCGTTGTGATCGCACTCAATTTATGGCTGGGCAAGTGGGTGGGGATGCGGGTCACAGAGTTCATCCGCTTTCGAAAAATCATCTTCTCACAGGAGGCGAAGTGATGCTGAAACGACTCATAGAGCGTCTCAATACAGTACGTAATAGCACTCGGCAGGTGCTCAACATGAACAAGCGCAACTTGAATTACATCTACCCGCACAACCATCGATGTGACTTCCCCTTTGCCGATAACAAACTGCTGACCAAGCAGGTGCTGGCCGACAGTGATGTGGTGATGCCCACAACATTGGCAACCTTTGGCACTTTCTATGAATTAAAAGATTTAGCCAGCGAGCTTGCCCAGCACAAAAGCTTTGTGATTAAACCCGCGAAAGGGAGTGGTGGCGGTGGCATTATGGTTTTTGTTGGCAAAGAGGAAGAATACTGGATCACGCCCGGTGGAAAGCGCCATACACTCGCCGATATCAAAAAACAGATCACCGACATTATCTTTGGTGTCTACTCCTTTGGCCTCAGCGATGTTGCGATCATCGAAGAGCGGATTGTCCAGCACGATGATGTCACCCGTTTAAGCCCTCATGGCTTGGCGGATATTCGCCTGATCCTTTTTCAACACCGCCCGGTGCTCTCTATGGCACGTATCCCCACGTTGGAATCTGATGGAAAAGCAAACCTTCATCAGGGCGCCATTG
>JALSHQ010000297.1 GCA_026982145.1 Gammaproteobacteria bacterium
CTATCTTGATGGCACCGAACTTGACTACACACGAGAAGGGCTGAACGAAGGCTTTAAATTTAATAACCCGAACGTCGCTGATACTTGCGGCTGTGGTGAGAGTTTTACGGTCTGATTTTAAGCTGCAAAGGTGTAAGCGCAGGGTGTTATGGAATCCTTTTTTTCCAAAAATTATTTTGAACTGTTTAATCTTCCCGCTGAATATGATCTTGATCGTGAGGCGCTGACGCAACGCTATCGTGAGATGCAAGGGCTGATTCATCCAGATCGATATGTCAATGCGACTGAGAAAGAGCGCAGAATGTCAGTGCAACTGACGGCATTAATTAATGAAGCCTATAACGTACTCAAAGCCCCATTAACGCGCGCGCGTTACCTGTTGCAGTTGCGAAAAGTGGACATTGATGACTCGGTCACCAGCAAAGATATCGCATTCCTTACCGAGCAGATCGAGTTGCGTGAACGTTTGGAGGAGATTCGCCATAGCAGCGATGCAGGGCATGAACTCATGGTGCTGGCGAATGAATTACAGAAGCGGTTAGCTGGTCTACAGGAGGCATTGCAAAGCGCTTTCTGGGACGAGTCAGTGGCAGGGTTGGAAAAGGCGCACCGATTGTATGATGAGATGCAGTTTATCTCCCGCTTGAATGATGAGCTGGATGAGATTGAAGTCGCCTTCAATGAGTAGGCAAGTGCCGCTAACGCAAAGGACTATTGATTAAATTATGGTGTTGTTTCAGATAAGCGAGCCTGGCGAAACACAACTACAGCGTCAGCACCATCTCGCAGTAGGGATCGACCTTGGCACCACCAATTCGTTGGTGGCTACGGTACGTGATGGCCATGCCGAAGTGATGGTGGATGAGCAAGGCCACCATTACTGCCCGTCAGTGGTGCGCTATTTTCCGAATAAGCCGCCAGTGGTAGGGTTTTCAGCCAAAGACGCGGCGTATCAGGACCCGTTAAATACGGTTGCGTCGGCAAAACGTCTACTAGGACGCGGCGTGGAGGATATTGAAACCGTCGCCAATAAACTCCCCTATGAATTCTCTAGCTCGGATTGTGGCATGCCTTATCTTTGCACCGCGGCGGGTGAAGTTAGCCCGGTGGAAGTCTCAGCCGAAATCCTTAAAAAATTAATGCAGCAGGCTGAGGCTGGCCTTGGCGGCGAGCTTGATGGTGTGGTGATTACTGTGCCCGCTTATTTTGATGATGCGCAGCGCCAAGCCACCAAAGATGCAGCGCGCCTTGCCGGGCTTAAAGTGTTGCGGCTCCTGAATGAGCCCACCGCCGCTGCCGTTGCGTATGGCCTAGATAGCGGCTCCGAAGGGGTGCATGTGGTCTATGATTTTGGTGGCGGCACTTTCGATGTCTCCATATTGCGCTTCAGCCGCGGTGTTTTTGAGGTGATGGCAACCGCCGGTGACTCCGCGCTCGGTGGTGATGATGTTGACCGCCTGCTGGCTGAATGGATCATGAAAGCCGCAGGGTTAGGTGATGAGATTGAGCACGGCCAGCTGCGCCGAGTGATTGGCGAAGCGAATCGCGCCAAAGAGGCGCTGACCCTTGAGGTTTCAGTGAAACTTTCTGTTGATAAGGCGGATGGCGAACAGTGGCAAGGCACCTTGACTCGCGCAGATTTTGAAGCCTTGATTGACCCCTTGATTCAGCGCACCCTGCGCCCCTGCCGCCGTGCATTGCGTGATGCCGGCTTGACCATGGCGGACATACAGGACGTGGTGATGGTGGGCGGCTCCACCCGCATTCCACGCGTGCGAGAGTGTGTCGGCGAGTTTTTTGGGCGAGAGCCGATGGTGGACATTGACCCCGATAAAGTGGTTGCGGTCGGTGCCGCGATACAGGCCGATATACTGGTGGGCAACAAGCCGGGTGATGAGATGCTGCTGCTGGATGTGATCCCGCTATCGCTCGGGCTTGAGACGATGGGTGGCTTGGTCGAAAAGCTGGTGCCGCGTAACACCACGATTCCAGTGGTACGCGCGCAAGAGTTCACCACGTTCAAAGATGGGCAGACGGCGATGTCGATTCATGTCCTGCAAGGTGAGCGTGAACTGGTGGCCGACTGCCGTTCGCTGGCCCGTTTTGAGTTGCGCGGCATACCACCGATGAACGCCGGGGCGGCGCGC
>JALSHQ010000298.1 GCA_026982145.1 Gammaproteobacteria bacterium
CAGTGGCAGTGGTGGCATTAATTTTTCACTGGCGCACACTACCTCACGCACTTATCAACGCTACACTTTTAATTACGGCGGCGGCCTCTTGCTTAACGGCAACAGTGATCTGCTCAACGAACAACAAAAACGTATGGTCGGGTTTGCCAATGCCGGTATCAGTTACCAACCCAAGCGCTATTCATGGATGGTGCTGAAAGCGCAGCTCGATGGTCATAGTGCCTTTTACAAAAGTGCGCTTAAAAACCTCGGCAGCAGCTCAGTGCAGCTCAACATCGGCGGCACACTCCGCCTTTCAGAGGCAATGGCGTTCGATATCGGCGTGCTTGAAGATATCGTCACCAGCACCGTGCCAGATGTCTCATTCCACCTTGCGCTACGCATGCAGCATGGCGAGTAAGCCCTAAAAATCGAGGCTTAATTTTGCGTTATAGCTGCTGGCTTCAGCAAAATCGGCCTGCAGCGTTAAACTCATCACCGGCATAAAACCGATGCGCACCCCGATGCTGCTGCGCGTCATGGAGCTGTCATAATCTTGCAATGTCAGCAGTGAACTGTTTTCGCTGCCCGTGACCCACATCTGCCCAATTGAGGCGTATGGAGTCAACATCGCAAATCCTTTGCTAACTCCCACGTCCACCCCGTAAGTTTTTACGTCAAGGTCATCCACACCACTTAGGCGACTGGTGTGCAGTGACAATGAAACAGCAGGCGTTACCGCACCCCCTTCAACCAGCGCCTTGCGTACTTCGCCCCCCATAATGGTGACGTTACTGTCGGGCACCGAGGTGTAACTCACGCCAAGGTCGACCCCAAACGGCAGCCCCTTACGCACAATCAGTTTAGGCACTGCCAGTGTCGATGGTGCGCTGCCATCTCCCACGACCTGGTTCCACACCGTCTCATCCAGTTTAACCCCGCTCACAATCACACCAATATCAAAGCCAGTCACCCCCATCGACTCCGCCGGTGCCACTGCATTGTAAGACACCGCCGTGGCTAGCTCCTCTACCAGCGTATTAAATGCCCCCTGCCCGAAGCCGGTGGGCAGTGCAATATCACCATCTCCCGCATGCAGTGGAAAACTTGCCACCAACAACGCCCCAGGCAGTGCCCATTTTGAAATTCGTTTGATCATCATCACGCTCCTTTTCCATTCGTTTGCCACAAACCTTATCATCACACGATGAACCGTCGCCACAGTAGCATCTTCATTTGCGCTAATCTGTGAGAGATACCGCACTTACAAAGCAACGTATAAACGGTTACGAACGAGCAAAATGACCATGCACTAAAAAATGGGCTGTTTGGCGAATCACTTCATTGGAGATCAACATGCCACTATGGGCGACGGGTAACTCGATATGATCGGTCATCCCCGGAAGTCGTGTCTCTTCAACCGCCACGGTGCCATCATTCGGGCATGGAAGATCACAACAGGCACGACCGATACCGTGGTCTTTTGTACCCGCAATCACCCCCAGTTCTCGAGTGCCTGACCACGGCACCATATCGCCCAGCAGGCCACGCACGACACTTTTACCCAGCAGCAACCGTCCCATCCGGTGGCGATTAAAAAGGCGTGCGATCGCGCTCCCGTTATGCGGTGTACCAAGCGTAACAATGCGCCCCGGCTTTTGCACTGGGTAATCATGAAACAGCTGGCGAATCACCAGCCCACCTAGGCTGTGGCCGACCAGATGAACTTGTTCGGCACCCTCACCCTCTCTTTCAAGAAAGGCGTTCAAACGCGCCGCATTCTGCTTCACATCACAGCGCATGGCCGAGTAGGTGAATTGCTTGACGCGGTAACCACAACGCGCCATCCCGCGGCGTAACCACCACATATCCGCCCCGGTCATCCAGAGACCGTGAATGAAAACCACCAGCGTGGTATTATTTTTTACGCTCACGTTGTCGCAACAAGAATTTATTTGATAGCGATGGCAAGACGATACTCATGAGGGATCGCCAGCCCATCCGCTGTTTGATAAGGGGCGGCCAGCTCGGCAAAGGCTGCACGTACTTCATCAAGCTCCTCCACTTTCAGCGCATCGAATTGTTGTTTCATGATGGCGGAGTCAACACAGTTTTGCCAATAGCTATCGAAGTCTGGAAAGCGATATTC
>JALSHQ010000299.1 GCA_026982145.1 Gammaproteobacteria bacterium
GATTGCCACTGTGCCAGTGGGCCGGTCGGCACCACATCGGTGTGGCCGGCAAAAGCAAAGAGTGGTGCCGCGGTGCCGCGTCGCGCCCAGAAGTTATCGACATCACCAAAGCGTAGCCGCTCGATGGTAAAACCGATCGCTTCAAGGCGTGCGATCATCGCCGCTTGGCAGTCGTGATCCTCCGGGGTGACCGAAGGGCGTGAGATCAAATCACAGGCGAGTTCAAAGGTGGCAGACATGACTATAGTAGCTCCGTTTGGTAAGTCGCTTCGTTAAAGCCAACGATCACGGCGCGACCACTTTCAACTACGGGTCGCTTGATGAGTGTCGGGTGAGCCGTCATCAGTTTGATTGCCTTGCTTGGGTTGAGATCAGACTTCTCTTCATCAGAGAGTTTACGCCACGTAAGGCTGCGGCGATTAAGCAGTTGCTCCCACGCCACCTCATCAGCCCATGACCTGATTAGAGCTTCACTTACCCCCTCTTTTCGCAGGTCGTGAAACTGGTACTCGACCTCGTGGGCGTCGAGCCACTTGCAAGCCTTGCGTACGGTATCGCAATTTTTAATGCCGTAGAGCGTGATCATCTTGTTGCTTACGCTTCGCGCAGCAGCTCGTTGATGCCGACTTTGCTGCGGGTCTTTTCATCTACCTGTTTGATGATCACCGCGCAGTAGAGACTGTGTGAGCCATCTTTAGCTGGCAGGTTGCCCGGCACGACGACGGCACCGGTCGGTACGCGGCCGAAGGTGATTTCGCCCGTCATGCGGTTGTAGATTTTGGTGCTTTGACCGATGTAAACGCCCATTGAGATCACTGCGTTCTCTTCGACCACCACCCCTTCTACGATTTCAGAGCGGGCACCGATGAAGCAGTTATCTTCAATGATGGTAGGGTTGGCCTGCAGTGGCTCCAGCACGCCGCCGATGCCGACACCGCCAGAGAGATGCACATTTTTGCCGATCTGCGCACATGAACCGACGGTGGCCCAAGCGTCAACCATGGTGCCGCTATCCACGTATGCACCGATGTTGACGTATGACGGCATCAGCACCGTGTTGGGGGCGATGTATGAGCCTCGACGCGCAGTGGCAGGCGGCACCACGCGCACGCCGCATTCGCGGAAATCGCGTGAATTATAATCGGCATATTTAGATTGTACTTTGTCGTAGTAGTTGGTGAAGCCACCTTTCATAAAAGCGTTATCTTCGATACGGAACGATAGCAGCACCGCTTTTTTCAACCACTGGTTAACCATCCACTCACCATCGCGCTTTTCTGCAACACGCATGCTGCCGTTATCGAGCTGAGCCAACGCTTCATTTACGGCCTCTTTGACGTGGGTATCAACGTTGCGCGGGTTGATCTCTGCACGGCTTTCAAAGGCCTTTTCAATGATCGCTTGTAAGTCACTCATGGTCTGTTTCTCCGTTAATAAAATTAAAGGTTAGTCATAAAATCTTTGATACGCTCTGCTGCTACGATGCACTCCTCGAGCGGCGCAACCAGTGCGATGCGCACATAGCCACTGCCAGGGTTGATGCCGTGTGCCTCGCGCGAGAGGTAACTGCCGGGCAGCAGGTGCAGCTGCTTTTGTGCATAGAGTTGTTGTGCAAATGTAGCATCATCACCGTTCATCGCCGCAGGTGTTTTCAGCCAGAGATAAAAGCTGGCGGCTGGGTGAGTCACCTCAGTGACATCGCTCAGTATACCTATGACCGCAGTGAATTTTTCACGGTAGTGGCGGCGGTTCTCAACCACATGATGCTCATCTTGCCATGCTACCGTGCTGGCGCTTTGGGTGTAGGGTGCCATGGCAGAGCCGTGGTAGGTGCGGTAGAGCAGAAATTTTTGGATCAATGCAGCGTCACCCGCGACAAAGCCGGAGCGCATCCCCGGCAGGTTTGAGCGTTTCGAGAGGCTGTGAAATACGATGCAGCGCTTGTATTCACTATTGCCAATGGCGGCAGCGGCTTGAAGCAGGCCTACGGGCGGGGCGGTTTCATCGAAGTAGATTTCGGAGTAACACTCGTCGGAGGCGATAATAAAATCGAACTTTTCAGCCAGCCCAATCAATTGCGCCAGCCTATCGAGACCGACCACTGCGCCGGTGGGGTTGCCGGGCGAGC
>JALSHQ010000300.1 GCA_026982145.1 Gammaproteobacteria bacterium
CCATTAACCCGGGGCAGGTCTTTGGCTCATTGCCGGGCACCGCGACCAAAGATCCAGCATTCGGGATGGACGCGGTGTGGATTGACCCCAGTCAGCGCGAGCAAGCCCAAGCAATGGGCTACACCGTGGTTGATGCCAGCACCGTGGTGGCAACACACATTAGCCAGTTATTGCAGAGTCACGCTTGTGATTTGTTAGGGCGAGAAGAGGTGCAGCATTTACTTGATGGGTTGGCATCCACAGCACCCAAACTGGTTGAAGGGCTGGTGCCCGATGTGATGCCGCTAGGCACCATTCAAAAGGTGCTGCGTAACTTGCTGGAAGAGAATATACCCATTCGTGATATGCGCACGATTGTTGAAACACTTGCGGTAGAGGGTGCTCGGAGTCAAGATCCTGACGCTTTGAGCGCGGCGGTAAGGGTCGGGCTTGGACGCATGATTGTTCAAAATATCAATGGCTTAGCCCCTGAGCTATCGGTAATTTCATTAGATCCATCGCTGGAACAGTTATTGCAAGAATCTATGCAGAGTGGTGGTGGATTGGAGCCAGGGTTGGCAGAAAGAATTCATCAATCATTGTTGGAATCGGCGCAACGGCAAGAGATGGCAGGGCAGCCCGCAGTATTAGTAGTATCAGCACCGTTGAGGCCAATGTTGGCACGATTTGTAAAGAACACAATATCGAATTTACATGTGTTGTCTTATAACGAAATGCCAGATAACAGAAAAATAAAGATTATCGCGAACATTGGCAAACCTGAATAGCTGGAATAGATTTGGTGAAGAGGTGTACAAGGTGATGAAACAACTGATGGCAAAGAGCAGCAGTAAAGGCGGGGGGTGGCTATGAAAATTAAACGTTATTTTGCCCCCGATGTTCGTCAGGCAATGCGCATGGTACGTGATGCACAGGGGCCGGATGCTGTGATCCTATCAAACAAACGTGTGGATGGCGGCATTGAGATCGTAGCCGCAATTGATTATGACGAGTCAATTTTTCCAAGAACAGCGCCATCAAAAAGCGCTAGAGAAGCGGGGCAGCCGAGCGGTGAAGAGCGTCTTTCAACTGAGCCTCAAACATCGTTTCAATCTCAATCTCAGGTTCAGGCGCAACAGCCTCAGTTAAATAATTCCCAGGCTGGGGCTTCAACAAATGCAACATCACATTATGAAAGTGAAGGAAGAAACCGTACACGGTCACAGCCACCATTAGCGAATATTCAATGGGGGCAGGAGCCTGCCATCGTTGAAATGCAGGCAGAGCTGAAAAACCTGCGTGGCATGCTTGAAAAACAACTCTCAGGATTAGCATGGGATGACTTCACGCGTCGTCATCCGCGTAAAGCAGAATTGATTCAGCAATTAATGGCGCTGGGCTTGAGCGATACGCTATGCAAGTCACTGGCTGAAGAGGTGCCTGAGCGAAGCCATTCCGATGATCTATTTAGAAGCGCACTGGAATGTTTTTCAAGATCAATACCGGTCGCGAATGATGAAATCCTCAACGAGGGAGGTATCGTTGCACTGGTAGGGCCGACGGGTGTTGGTAAAACCACCACCGCTGCCAAGCTTGCTGCACGTTATGCACTGCGCCATGGCAACCGGCATGTGGCGTTAGTCACTATTGATAATCATCGTGTTTGTGCTCACGAGCAGCTGCGCACCTATGGCAGAATTTTAGATGTTCCTGTGAAAACAGCAGATAGTCGAGAGGAGCTGCGTAAGGTGCTTTCTGATCTCTGTGATCGCCGCTTGATCATCATCGATACGGCTGGAATGAGCCAGCGTGATAGCCACCTTGCCGAGCAGGCCTCGATTTTGTGTGGTGATGATATGTTCATTAAGTCCTCCCTAGTGATTTCAGCGACATCTCAAGTTTCTAGTATGCAGGAGGTGCTAAGCGCCTTTGATCTCTTTAATCCGGTGAGTTTGATTTTAACCAAGCTTGATGAGACCACAAGCCTAGGCGGAGCGCTTGGAATGGCAGCGCAATATGGCACGCCTATTTCATATGTGTGTGATGGCCAGCAGGTGCCAGAGGATTTGCATTTAGCGCGAGCCCATGATCTTGTTAATCGTTGTGTGGATATTACGGAAAGAACGGTGCCC
>JALSHQ010000301.1 GCA_026982145.1 Gammaproteobacteria bacterium
AACCTCTGAGGCAGCATAAATATAATGGAAGATAGATGAAGCGAAATATATCGGTATTTATCGCCTCTCCTAGCGATTTATCTAAAGAACGCACCCTTTTCAGGGATGCCATCAAAAAATTGAATGCTGGGTTTGGGGATGGAGCCAGTGTTGAATTTAAGGCGTTGGGTTGGGAAGATACCTTGGCAGCAACGGGGAGACGAAGCTAGGGTGTGATTAATGAAGAAATAGATAACTGCAATGTCTTTATTTTGGCAATGGATCGACGCTGGGGGCAAGAGGCACCCGATGCAAAGCCATATTCGTCATATACAGAAGAAGAATTTTATCGTGCATTAGAGCGCTGGAAAACGGGAGCTAAACCAGAAATATTTGTTTTCTTTAAAAGAGTTGATGCGGCGCCAGAGGCGGATCCGGGCCCTCAACTCAAGAAAGTGATGGATTTTAGAAAGCAGTTAGAAGAGACAAGACAAGTGCTTTATCACTACTTTGATGGTGATCAATCATTTATCGCCGAAGTTGATCGTCATCTACGAGCCTATGCGAAAGGTGAGTTACCAAAAACTGATATGCAGCAGGGCATTGTTATCCTTCCAGTATCAGCTGTGGAGGAAGTAGAGCGTGCAAAATCTATCGCTATACAAAAATCTGAGGAAGCAGAAAAGGCACACAATGTGGAAAGAGCATCCCAGCTGAAAATTGAAGAAATGCAACTTCAAAATGCCGAAGATGCGGCAAAGCTGTCTAAAGAAGGAAAAGTTGAATTTGCGCGCCAAAGATTTTCAGAATTAGTGGTTGAGTCCGAAAACCTTCGCATCTTGCATCTTAGTTACGAATTTTATTATAGAACGGGTGACTTGGATTCCGCATTCCTGGTTATGGAGAAATGGCTTAATTTAAGTAGCGCAGAAGAAAAATCATCTGACACGGCTGCTGCCCTAGGTAACCTAGGAATCCTGTATCTCACGCAAGGCGAACTAGGCCACGTCGAAGAGATATACAAGTAGTCTTTGTCTCTGTTCAATGAAATAAAATCCCCTAAAATTAAAGTCACCGAAAGATTGATAAGTGATTTGAGAGGTATTTATTAGCTATCGAGGTGGCCATCTTTCGAGCGAGATGCTGCAATGAATAACGCGGTTACGACGATCAAACCACTAATGGCACCATAAAGGTGTGCATCAACAATGACATTGCCGCCGGCAAATTCGGCACTGCCGGGTAGGGGGCCGACGAATTGCTCCCACGCCAGTTTTCCAGCAAGCAGTATCAATAGCAGGAGTTCTGCGCGATAACCTGCTTTGATGCTGGCCACTGCACCGGCAACAAACATGCCGTGCAGCACGCCAGAAAGGCCAACATACCATTGGAGTTCTGGGTTTAAAAGCAGCATGCTAATGCTGGTGAGGATAGTGCTCAAAAACAGTATAAGCAACCAGCTACTGGGCTTGATAAGGCGGCCGAACAGTAACCAAATAAGCAGTAGTCCTACGATGTTCATCAATAAGTGTGGCCAGCCGAGGTGAGTGAAATGGCCGGTAATAATGCGCCACACCTCGCCGGATAAAATGCCGTTGCGGTCATAACGTAACCACTCGCTTGCCTCTGCACCGCCAAGCTGTATTAGCAGTGCGATGATGCATATTGTTAACGGAATTTTTCCGTTGTGTAGCGCAGCTAGTGCTGAGAATTTTTGTTGGGGTTGCTCAGATGGTTCTCGATGTGGTTGTGGGGGAGGCATGAGTGATGGCTTATCAGAGTATTTAGCGAGCTATTTTCTTAATGCCTTGAACAGTGTCTCACGTAGCTGCTCAAGCTGCTGATCGTCGCTGATGATCTGATTGTTCTTATCGCTAATATAAAAGATATCTTCTGCGCGCTCGCCAAACGTGCCAATTTTGGCATTATGCACGCGTATATGGCACTCCATGAGTGCTTTTCCTATGCGCGAGAGTAGCCC
Source organism: Gammaproteobacteria bacterium (assembly GCA_026982145.1). Lineage (GTDB taxonomy): Bacteria > Pseudomonadota > Gammaproteobacteria > SZUA-140 > SZUA-140 > SZUA-76. The sequence continues at coordinate 1,961 of JALSHQ010000301.1, forward strand.
CGGGCGATCACTGGTGATCACCTCCAAGACCGTTAGCGATGAACTCGGCTCGCTAAAAAAGTTAACTTGGGTGGGGGTGGTAAAAAGTTTTTGTCGTCGTGATAAGCGATGAGTCACAAGGGCTGGCAAGGTGTCATTGCATGCAATG
>JALSHQ010000302.1 GCA_026982145.1 Gammaproteobacteria bacterium
CCAGAGACCGTGCCACCACCGCTGATCGATGCGAATGCACTTTACCCTATTATTACCGGCATGTTGGGCATTGCGGGAATGCGTTCTTTTGATAAGCTGAAGAAGACAGATACTAAATAAAAGCTAAGCTCCCCGCTTCGGTGGTGTGGGTGGGTGAGCGTTAGTTGGGTTCATTCATATTTAGCTTGCTGGTATCGATCTCTGCTTGAGGTGCGGGGGCATGTTGGACTAATGTTTCCCCTGCTGCTGCCATGCTGAATTTGCTAAGGTCATATTCAGCTTCAGGCGGTGGGGTGTATTCCATTAGGTCGGCACCCCGCTCTTTTACCGAGATGGTGCTGACATCGATTTCGGGTGAATCAATGGGTGGCGTTTCATCGAGAACAGTTCCAACCTCATCCATTCCATAGCCGCTGATGTCTATTTCAGGCGCTTTAGCCGTAGGAGTCTCATCTAGGATGATGCCCACCTCATCCATATTGTAAGCGCTGGTATCGATGTTGGCCTCTGGTGGCGGGGGTCTGCTATCCATGATGCTGCCCACTGCGGCAATGGCCTCTGAGGTTAGCCCATTTTTTAGCGACTTCTCTCCAGTAGTTACATTATCCGTTGGTGCCTGCTCAGGCATTGGCGCAACCCCAGCTTTGAGGCCGGCTTTAATGATGAGTTGCTGATATTTTTTAGCTGTCGCTTGGTCAATGTTCTTCTTAACGCTGATTCTTTTGCCAGAAAACATTGGCGCAACGGCTTCCAGAGATGCCTTGAAAAGGCTCGAGATATTCTGTTGAGCCTGCGCTAAATCCACGCCTTCAGCGAGTTGCCCATTGATAATGATCTGAAATCGTTTGTTTTCCATAGCAAACCTCAGTTTCGTATTTATTAAGCCATCGGCTTGAGAGGCGGTTTTATTAAGCTAGGGTCGATCTCAAGTGAAAGAGGGTCTCTAGTTGTTTTGGTTGATTTTATAACTATTATTGTTTGGATATCAATGTCTTATCATTCCTTAGATTGTTAATCGCTGTTTGTAAGAGGGAGCGAGTGAAAGCGCAGTAAAAGTGCTAATTTCGATATAGTTTTGGTCGATATATAACTCAATGGTGAGCATTAATTGGGGCAGTTGCCTATGAATTGAGCCGCCACCTTATTTTATAAAGTTACTAACCAAGGTCTTCTGTTTTATGATGTTGTTAAGCGCTTTTCAACACAATTTTGGCAATGCTGTTAGCCGCTCAGTAACGGGTTTGCTACTGGGCGTCATTTTATTTGCATTGCCAGTGCTGGAAAACAATCTTCATGCGGACGGCTTTGAGTTAAACTTTGCGCCTCATTCTGGCGCCACTACGCTTGATATTGACTGCAATCGAGGGGGTGCCTCTGTAAAATGTGGGGCAAGAATGGGTTCTAGAAATGATCTTACGCCCATTCTTCTTGAATATGTTTTCATTGATGGGGTTGAGTACTCACACCAAATTATTGGTGATCCCGCGACTGGCTGGGTGCAAGAGATCTACCTAGAAAGGGGGCCGGCAGGTGACCGAGCGGTTTGTGAATCTATTTTTTGTTTCAATAATGACCCAATGGGCTCTGCTGAGAATGCCAAAGGTTTTCCTACGACGTCAGTGATTCGGCAGCAGATGACCAGCACCGTAGGTGCTGAAACATTCTCGATGGAATTTTTGAAAGACAAGCTATTAAACAAAGCCAAACTGACAAACTCGCTGGTTAGCGACGAAATTAATTATTACTTTGAGTCTGACGGGCGCGCATTAGATTTTAGCGCTGCAAATATCGCGAACAAAGCCCCGCTTGTGATGACCTTTAGCCTTGTGGGTGAGGTGATTCCTCCTAGCATTACAACCGGCGGCCCCAGTGGTGCTAACTACAACTATGCGACGGATCAGGATAACTCCATTGTGGATGCCGGGCAGGTAAGTTTTGACCCAGTTACGGGTACATATACCTACTATGATCCCGCCTCAAGTTTTAATATTGATCAGGACTGGGCCTCCTTTTTCGATCAATCTCAAAACACTGACTGCAACACTGTGCGCCCTGAGTGCCTCTAAATTCATAACAAAACGCGCCCCTGAGCCTGTCATCGGG
>JALSHQ010000303.1 GCA_026982145.1 Gammaproteobacteria bacterium
TGCAAAACTGTTTTCTTCCTCAAGTGGAAGCACTTGGCGCAGCAGTGGGTCGTTGGGGTCTCCTTTTCTCATTCTTGAAACGAAGCTACGTGGCACACGCAGCGGAAAATGGTCGCTTTTGTTAAAAAGGGCGGGGAGTTGATCCGCCGTGAGTTCAAGGGCGCTCAGCAGGGCTGGGGGGGTGCGGATCGCATCGGCCAACAGCTGTTGCCAGAGCGGTGCAGTTTCGGCAGGGTTTTGCCGGGAAATTGTGGAGATGACAGTCATCCCGCAAGTTTAGAGCAGTTGAGTTTTATTGGTAAAGGATTGTTGTATACAATAGCGCGCTTGAGATTAATTAAGAGACTGGATTAAAAATGGGGACATACAGTACCAACGAATTCAGGGGCGGCCTGAAATTGATGATTGATGGCGATCCTTGTTCGATCATTGATAATGAATTTGTGAAGCCAGGAAAGGGGCAGGCTTTTTGCCGTGTGAAGCTGCGCAACCTGAAAAGTGGAAAAGTGTATGAGCGCACTTATAAATCAGGGGAATCTGTAGAAGCGGCTGATGTGATGGATACCGAGATGCAGTTTCTCTATTCAGACGGCGAGCAGTGGCACTTTATGGAGCCTGAGAGTTTTGAGCAATATGCAGTGAGTGAAGCGTCGATGGCGGATACGGCAAAGTGGCTGAAAGGAGAAGAGACGTGTGTGGTAACGCTATGGGACGGGGTGCCACTCTCTGTAGCCGCCCCCAATTTTGTTGAGCTGACTGTTGCTGATACCGATCCGGGTGTGCGCGGTGACACCTCGGGCGGTGGCGGCAAGCCCGCTACGCTAGAAACCGGCGCTGTTGTGCGTGTGCCACTGTTTATCAATATTGGTGAGCTGCTTAAAATCGACACCCGCACTGGGGAGTATGTTTCTCGGGTAAAAAACTGATAGTGGGTGATGATTGGCGGCCGACGGCACCGATCGAAAATATCCGCCTGCGCGCTTCGTTGCTGGCAAAGACTCGGCAGTTTTTTGCAGCGCGTGATGTGTTGGAGGTTGAGACGCCGCTGCTTTCAGCGGCAACGGTGAGTGACCCCCACCTGCAAAGTTTCTCAACCCGCTATAATGGCCCGGGGTTGCCAGCTAACACGCCGTTCTACCTACAAACCTCACCAGAAGCGGCGATGAAAAGGCTGCTGGCGGCGGGCAGTGGCTCTATCTACCAAATCTGCAAGGCGTTTCGTGACGGTGAGTTGGGTGCGCGCCATAATCCAGAATTTACGATGCTGGAGTGGTATCGAGTCGGTTTTGACCACGTTGCCCTGATGGTGGAGGTCGAAGCGTTGGTTAAATTGCTGTTGGGGTTGAGTGCTGAATTTGAACGTCTCAGTTACTGCGCTGCCTTTGAACGTCATTTGGGGATCAACCCGCATACCGCCTCACGTGAAGCTTTGTGCCGCTATGCTGTTGATGCCGGGATTGCAGGCGGGTTGAAGAGCGATGAAATTGAACGGGATGGTTGGCTTGATCTGCTCATGAGCCAGCTCATCGAGCCTCATCTTGGGCAAACCGCGCCAGTATTTATTTATGACTACCCGGCATCCTTTGCAGCACTGGCCAAAATACGACCGGGTACCCCGCCGTTGGCTGAGCGTTTTGAGCTCTACATCACAGGTTTCGAGCTAGCCAATGGTTACCATGAGCTGTGCGATGCCGGTGAGTTGCAAAGGCGTTATGAAAAAGATGCGCGTTTGCGGCAGGCGAGTGGTGTATCCGTGCCTGCGATCAATAGCCGGCTGCGGGCGGCCTTGGCAACCGGATTACCGCCTTCATCTGGGGTTGCGCTTGGTTTTGACCGGCTGTTAATGTTGGCGGCTAAAGTGGGCACCATCAGAGAGGTGATGGCTTTTACAGTTGCCAGCGCATAGGTGTTTAGTTTATAAAGACGTAGTCAGATTATTTTACAGTTACTGTGTTACCTTGTTATAACTTGTTATTTTTATTATAGATATGGCTGTTAACTGGTTGTTGTTATTAGCGGTAATTAATTTTTTGATGTTTTTGGTATGATAATTGCATTAGTTGACGAGGTGCATTGCCAGTGGGTTTGATGTTGATGTGGGATGTTTTGGTATATATGGCTTTGGTGGTGTGTCGGGGATGGCTGTAGCGGCGCTGCGGATTCACAAGATTAAAACGTATGAGGTTTGGAGGAATATGATGGAACAGAGATGGAGCCCGCGAACGCAGGCCGACTTGGATGTCGATCTTTCCTTTCATGGCGAAGTTGTTTCTGGGTGCAAGGTCAGAGATATCGGGATGGGCGGTCTGTTTGTTGAGGTCGAAAAAGAATTTCCACGGGACAGTGTGGTGGAGTTGAAGTTTAAGATTACAGCGGACGGGCAGGAGACAAAACACCGGATTCGTGCGACAGTCGCTCGCGCGGGTGGCAGTGGCTTGGGGATGATGTTTTGCGACTTCGACGCCGGAACTTTTCGCTCGCTACAGGAAGTGATGCACTATATACAAGGGCAGGGCTCGCCAAGGGCTAGCGAGCCGCTGGAATCGGTGCAGTACTCTTAGAAATTAGTCGCGGTGAGCGCTGCGCTGGATGCCGAAATGTTGCCCCATCTGGACGGGGCGCTCTGCTGCAAGCGCGGGTGACCACTGAACGCGGTCATTTGCAAACAGTAGAATGACGGTCGACCCCATATTAAAGCGCCCCATCTCTTCGCCATGATCGAGCGTGATCTCCTTTCCGACTGAACTCTCTTTATAGCTCCACTTTTTGATTTCCCAGTTGACCTTATCTGGAATATTACCCGCCCAAACGGTCTCCATGCCGGCCACATTCAGTGCGCCTACCATCACCATCGCCATCGGGCCTGCTTCCGTTTCAAACAGGTTAACCAGTCTCTCGTTACGCGCAAACAGCCTCGGCACCTGTTCACTCGCAAACTTGCTAACGCTGAAAAGCCTGCCGGGAATGTAAACCATTTCTTGCAGCTTGCCCTTAAGTGGCATATGGATGCGATGGTAATCCTTTGGAGAGAGGTAAATGGTCGCAAAAGCGCCCTCTTTGAAAAGTGCAGTCATCTCTTTCGAGCCGCCTAAAAGCTCTTCCAGCGAATAGTCGTGCCCCTTTGCCTGAAAAATGCGGCCATCACTGGTAATGTTGCCGAGCTGGCTGATGGCACCGTCGACCGGGCAAGCAATATCGCCGGGGTTGTTGGCGATAGGGCGGGCACCTGGTTTCAGTGGTCGCGTAAAAAAACTGTTGAAATCTGGGTAGGCACTGGCGTCTCGCTCTTGTGCGATACTCATATCAACCTTAAAGGCGCGGATAAATAATTTGATCGCACCGTTTTTAAATGGCGCAAAACGAACGCGGGTGATGCCGCGAACACACCAAGTGAGCAGGTGGTGCGGTAGAATGTACTGCAGCAGGATAGAGATGTGGTTTAGATAGCGCACAATGATTCTTCTTTAAATTGAGTTAATGCTGAAATTTAGCATGAGCGTGAAAATAGGGCGTAAGGATACGCGATGGCAAAAGCGGCAGGCAAGCGTTTTACACCTTAAGTTAAGGCGGGAAATTTGTTGAATGATGAGGTAGAACAGTTGGTTGAACAGATTGCGTTTGAGCTGCGGCAGCGGCAATGGATGTTAGTGACCGCTGAGTCCTGTACGGGAGGGGGCGTTTCGCAGGCGCTGACCTCCTTAGCGGGGAGTTCCGCATGGTTTGAGCGGGGTTATGTGACCTACAGTAATCGTTCTAAGCAGGAGATGTTAGGGGTTGGTGACGAGCTAATAGTGCGTCATGGGGCTGTTTCGGTCGAGGTTGTTGAGGCGATGGCGAAAGGTGCGCTGGTGAATGGTGGCGGACAGGTGTCGTTGGCGATTAGTGGGATCGCCGGTCCTTCAGGCGGCAGTGCCTTAAAACCTGTTGGAACAGTTTGTTTTTCATGGGTGATAAATAAGATTTCATTTATCACGGATACTGTTGTTTTTAATGGAGATCGCGGCTCAATTCGAGCGCAAGCTGTAGTTTATTCATTGCGTGGGCTGTTACACGTGCTTAAGAAAAAAGTCCCTGCTTAGCCTGCTCGTCAATACGAGAACGCGTCACATGAATTGCCGCTTGATTCGGTGAGTAAAAACAGCGCTAGGATGGCGTTGGTATCTATGTGATAATTTGCACCAATATCGGCTGGCGAGCCATCAAGTTGGCCAGTGAAGCGACGAATTTTAGTGTTTCGGTTGATAGTTTTAGCAAGGGGTCTCACCAATGAATGCAAATAAGCAAAAAGCACTGAGCGCGGCATTAAGCCAGATCGAGCGGCAGTTCGGCAAGGGTTCGGTCATGCGCATGGGCGATGAAGGTGTCGCGCGTGGTATCGAGGCAATCTCAACGGGTTCCCTAGGGTTAGATATCGCGCTGGGAATAGGCGGCTTGCCGAAAGGGCGTGTGGTTGAGGTCTACGGCCCAGAGTCTTCAGGTAAAACCACATTGGCACTACAGGTGGTGGCTGAGGCGCAAAAAGCGGGAGGCACCGCAGCCTTTGTTGATGCTGAGCATGCGCTTGACCCGGTTTATGCTGGCAAGCTTGGAGTGGACGTTGATAACCTGCTTGTCTCTCAGCCTGATACCGGTGAGCAGGCCTTGGAAATTACCGACATGCTGGTGCGCTCAAGTGCGGTTGATGTCATCGTGATTGATTCTGTAGCAGCGCTAACACCCAAGGCCGAGATCGAAGGCGACATGGGGGATTCCCACATGGGGCTGCAGGCACGTTTGATGTCCCAGGCACTGAGGAAATTAACAGGAAACATTAAGCGTTCCAATACCTTAGTGATATTTATTAATCAAATTAGGATGAAGATCGGTGTGATGTTCGGTAACCCTGAGACGACTACGGGCGGAAATGCACTTAAATTTTACGCCTCTGTACGGCTCGATATCCGCCGCATCGGCGCGATCAAAAAGGGTGATGAAGTGGTGGGTAATGAGACCCGCGTTAAAGTGGTCAAAAACAAAGTGGCGCCGCCGTTCAAGCAAGTTGAATTTGAAATTTTGTACGGTGAAGGGGTTTCACGTGAAGGTGAGATTATCTCGCTTGGGGTGAAAGAGGGGCTGGTCGATAAAGCGGGTGCTTGGTATAGCTACAAAGGTGACCGTGTCGGGCAGGGCAAAGAAAATGTGCGCACCTATCTGAAAGAGCATCCTGATACGGCAGATGAGATTGAGAGTGCGATCCGAGCGCGCCTGTTGCCGGTTGTGGATGGTGAGCCTGAGGGAGAAACTGCAGAAAAGAGTGAGGCTAAGCGCTGACCCAACAACGGGAATATCGAACGAATATCCAGAGTGCAGCCGATAATAGCGTGCTTGGGGTGCGAAAACGGGCAATGGATCTGCTATCGCGGCGGGAGCATGGTGTGGTCGAACTCACGGGCAAATTGATTCAAAAAGGTTTCGACGAGGTTTTTGTTGCAGAGGCGCTTGCTGTACTGGAAGAGGAGGGCCTGCTTAGCGATGCGCGTTACAGTGAGAGTTATGTGCGATCTCGGATGAATAAGGGCTTTGGCCCGGTGCGGATTCGTGAAGAGTTGCGCCAGAGAGGCGTGGCGGATGAGCTGGTGAGTGAGTTCGTCGACTTTCAGAGCCGGTGCTGGTTTGAAACCGCCAGAGAGGCGTGGCAAAAACGTTTTGGCGGTCAATTCCCAGAAGATATGAAGGCACGCTCAAAGCAGTTACAGTTTCTGCAATACCGTGGTTTTACCTCTGATCATACAAAACATATATTTAAAGACTTAGATTAAGTTTATACTCTCGCCGAGAAATATGCTAAAAACCTGTATAAAAAGTATAAAAACAACGGAATAACAATAATTCAATTTAGGAACAGCCCAGACATGCCAACATGAGGCGATGCCTGTGAGCCATATTTTAAAGTGTAAATAACCCTGATGACTTCAACCGCAGCGCTAAGAGAAAAGTTCCTCGACTATTTTGCCCAGCAAGGCCATGAAGTGGTCGCGAGTAGCCCGCTTGTGCCGGGCAATGACCCCACACTGCTCTTTACAAATGCAGGCATGGTGCAATTTAAAGAGACCTTTTTGGGGCAAGAGCCACGCCCTTACGTGCGCGCAGCCAGTTCGCAGCGCTGTGTTCGTGCGGGGGGTAAACATAACGACCTTGAAAATGTCGGTTATACCGCGCGTCATCACACCTTTTTTGAGATGTTGGGTAATTTCAGTTTTGGCGATTACTTCAAACATGATGCGATCCGTTTTGCATGGGAGTTTTTGACCCAAGAGCTGGGTTTGCCCAAAGAGCGCCTCTGGGTAACCGTTTACGATGAGGATGAAGAGGCGGCTGAAATCTGGTTGAATGAAATCGGCATCGCGCCTGCACAGTTGATCCGTATCGGTGACAAGCCGGGCGGCAAGCGCTACGAGAGCGATAACTTCTGGTCGATGGGCGATACCGGCCCTTGTGGTCCCTGTACCGAGATCTTTTATGATCACGGCGCTGCGGTGGCGGGTGGCCCACCGGGCAGCCCGGAAGAGGACGGTGATCGTTATATTGAGATCTGGAATCTGGTTTTCATGCAGTACAACCGTGGTGCCGATGGAGTGATGACAAAGTTGCCGAAGCCATCGGTCGACACCGGTATGGGGTTGGAACGTCTCGCGGCAGTGATGCAGGGGGTTCACAGCAATTACGAGATCGACCTATTTGCAGTGCTGATCAAAGCTGCAGCTCACATCACAAAATGCACTGACCTTGAAAATAACTCGTTACGTGTGATTGCTGACCACATCCGCTCCTGCTCATTTTTGATTGCCGACGGTGTTATGCCCTCCAATGAAGGGCGCGGTTATGTGCTGCGCCGCATCATTCGGCGCGCCATTCGTCATGGCTATAAACTGGGTGTCAATGAGGTTTTCTATTATAAATTGGTAGCACCCTTGGTGAGTGAGATGGGCAGTGCATACCCAGAGCTTGAGAAGGCGCAGCCACAAGTTGAAAAGACACTGAAACTCGAAGAAGAGCGCTTTGCAGAAACGCTGGATCAAGGGATGAAGATTCTCGAATCGGCCATTACTGCGTTAAAAGGCGAAGAAATTCCCGGGACGACAGTCTTTAAACTCTATGACACCTACGGCTTTCCTGCTGACCTCACCGCCGACATTGCACGTGAGCGCGGGCTTTCGATTGATCTGGCTGGTTTTGAGCAGGAGATGGCCGCGCAACGTGAGCGTGCCCGTTCTGCCAGCCAGTTTGGGGTTGATAGCGCTGCTGCTGTTAAGGTTAATGTGGCTTCAGAGTTTACGGGTTACAACCATATTGACGGGCAGGCGACTGTCGTGGCATTGATTCGTGGTGAGTCGCAGGTCGATACGCTCTGTACTGGAGAGGAAGGGGTGGTCATGCTCGATAAAACCCCCTTCTATGCCGAATCGGGTGGGCAGGCTGGAGATCGTGGTCAATTGAACTCCGCAAATGCAACTTTCTCTGTCGTAGATACCCAAAAGATGAGCGGTGTGAATGGCCACATCGGCAAAGTGACCGTCGGCGAAATCAAGGTGGGAATGATGCTCGATACTGGGGTCGACCAAGCGCGTCGTCAGTCAATTACGCTAAACCACTCTGCGACCCATCTGCTGCATGCGGCGTTGCGCAAGGTGCTGGGTGAGCATGTGGTACAGAAGGGCTCTTTGGTTGATGCAGATCGACTGCGCTTTGATTTTGTTCATTTTGAGCCTGTGACCAAAGCACAACTGCAACAGATAGAATGCACCGTTAACGCTGAAATTCGTGCTAACAATGCAGTGCAGACACGTTTGATGAGTTATGACGATGCAGTTGAGGCCGGCGCAATGGCGCTGTTTGGCGAGAAATATAGTGAAGAGGTGCGGGTGCTGAGCATTGGCACATTTTCCACCGAGCTTTGCGGCGGTATTCACACTGAGCGAGCGGGTGATATCGGCCTGTTCAAAATTATATTAGAGACCGGCATCGCGGCAGGTGTTCGGCGCATTGAAGCGGTGACGGGAGAACAGGCGGTGGCGTGGCTGGCACAGCTTGAGTCTCACTTCGCTTCAATCTCTGCGCTGGTGAAGGGTGGTCGGGATGATACGCTTGATAAAATTCAGCAGCTGGCAGATAAAAGTCGCAAGCTAGAGAAAGAGCTGGAACAGGTCAAAGGGAAGCTTGCCAGTCATCAGGGGTCGGAGCTGGCCGCACAGGCAATCGATATTAATGGCATCAAGGTGCTGGCGGCAAAGCTTGAAGGTGCCGATGCCAAGACGTTGCGTGACACTGTTGATCAGCTAAAAAATAAGCTCGGCTCCGCAGTGATTGTGCTCGGTGCTGTGGCCGGTGAAAAAGTTTCACTCACTGCTGGGGTGACACCAGACCTGATTAAGCAGGTGAAGGCGGGCGACTTGGTGAAACATGTCGCACTGCAAGTGGGAGGTAAAGGGGGCGGTCGTCCTGACATGGCACAAGCAGGGGGCACAGAGCCTGCTGGGCTTGATGCCGCGCTGGCATCAGTGAAAGAGTGGATTGAGGAGCGCAGCGCCTCGCAGTAGTGTGGCAATGTTGATGAAACAAGATGAGTCTGATAGTGCAAAAATATGGGGGTACCTCGGTCGGCACAGTGGGGCGCATTGAAAGCGTTGCCGACAAGGTCATGGGGTGGCGAGAGAACGGCCATCAAGTCGTCGTTGTGGTCTCTGCGATGAGCGGCGAGACGAATCGTCTGCTGGAACTAGCAAATGCGATACAGGAACAGCCCGTACCGCGTGAGCTTGATGTGCTACTTTCAACCGGCGAGCAGGTGACGATAGCGTTACTGAGCATGGCGCTTGAAAAGCGTGGCTGCGCAGCGCGCTCATACACAGGGCATCAGGTTCATATTCGTACTGACAGTGTGCATAACAAAGCGCGAATCGTTGATATTGATGACGCACGCATCCGCAAAGATCTGGAACAGGGGCGTGTCGTCGTCGTGGCTGGCTTTCAGGGGATGGATGAAGCGGGCAACATCACAACGCTCGGCCGCGGCGGCTCAGACACCTCAGCCGTTGCACTGGCTGCGGCACTCAAGGCCGATGAATGCCAGATTTACACTGATGTTGACGGTGTTTACACCACCGACCCCAGAGTGGTGCCAGAAGCGCGCCGCCTTGACCATATCACCTACGAAGAGATGCTGGAGATGGCGAGCCTCGGTGCCAAGGTGCTGCAAATTCGCTCGGTAGAATTTGCCAGCAAATATAACGTGCCGCTACGTGTACTCTCTTCATTTGAAGATAAAATTTCGGGGACATTGATTTCAGCTGAGGATGCGGAGATGGAACAGGCGTTAATTTCGGGGATCGCGTTTAATCGTGATGAGGCAAAAGTGACAATCTTAGGGGTGCCTGACCAGCCTGGCGTGGCGCACAAAATTCTCGGCCCGATTGCGGATAGCAATATCGAGCTTGATATGATTATTCAAAATGTCGCTGAGGATGCCACGACAGACTTCACCTTTACCGTTCATCGTAACGATTACGACAAGAGCCTCGCGATTATGAAAGAGACAGCGAGCAAACTTGGTGCACGTGAAGTGACGGGCGATACAAAGATTGTTAAAGTGTCGATAGTTGGTGTAGGCATGCGCTCACATGCTGGCATTGCAAGCACGATGTTTAAGACCCTAGCTACTGAGGGTGTGAATATTCGAATGATATCGACATCAGAGATTAAGATTTCTGTAGTGGTGGATGAGAAATATCTAGAATTGAGTGTTAGGGCTTTGCATGAGGCATTTGGGTTGGATCAATTAGCGTAAATTTCTATATATCGACTTATTCGGATGTTTATAACTTATTGAAAGCTATGTTGAAGTAAGTGCTGAGGAAAACCCTTACAGATAATCACGGGGTGGTCGATAAGAAAATTAACGAGAAGTTGATTGTTTTGATAAGAAAATTTTAAAAGGTATTTTGGTAAGGAGACAACAATGCTGATTTTGACAAGGCGTGTCGGTGAAACCTTAATGATCGGTGATGAAGTGACTGTGACTGTACTTGGCGTACGGGGTAATCAGGTACGAATAGGTGTTAATGCTCCTAAAGACATTACCGTTCATCGAGAAGAAATTTACGAACGTATTCAAAAAGAGAAAAACGAAGGTGGTGCAGCTTAACTAAATTTTTCTTTGTTCTGATGGCGCCGGGTCTCGCTACCATTCTAGGGCGCATGTAGCCCATCAACCATTCCTGAAAATAGAAAATAATGAGTCAAATGCTATATTTGGCTCATTATTTTTTGGCATGAAGGTGAAAACTTGGTATTCTATGTCCTCCCTGAAAACAGAGGGGCAGGGGGAAAATTTTTGTTTTTCTGGGTAAAACTAAATGGAGAGATGGCCGAGCGGCTGAAGGCGCTCCCCTGCTAAGGGAGTATGGGATTTATAGTTCCATCGAGGGTTCGAATCCCTCTCTCTCCGCCATTAAGGGACCACCGTAGGGTGGTTTTTTGTGTCTATATTTTTAGGTGGCATTTCTCATGAGGCGCGTTAAGAAGAGCATGGGAGGGCGCTTGCATTGTGCTGTTGTTGCACGATGGGTGGGATACAGAAGGGGCTTTTAATCGCCTTATAAAGCACGGGTTGCCCAGCTACATTATGCAGGGGATATCGCCGCTTTTAGTTGGCGATAAATGCACCAGATCAACAAGTTATTGGTAATAAGTTTAATAGCTTCTTGACACCATTTTTAAACCACATATAATGCGCAACCTCAGAGTGCGCCCGTAGCTCAGCTGGATAGAGTACCTGGCTACGAACCAGGCGGTCGGAGGTTCGAATCCTTCCGGGCGCGCCATTTTTTAGTAACAAATACAGTCGGTTATGAGAGATTCTCTAACCGACTTTTCTTTTGATTAAAGTCAGCGTGGGCGTTTCGTGGGCACCCCGTTGATCTTTAGTCAAACAAAGTCGATTTACCGCTTCAAGTAGTTCCGCAACTTCAGCAGCCGAATAGTCGGTCGTGATGTCACCATTTGTGTGCCCTAACAGCACTCTCCTTGTTTCGTTGGATACACCTGCGGATCGGAGCCGTCTTCCAAAAGTGTGCTTTAAATTGTGTACTCCTCTAAGCACATTTCTACTGACTGGAAGCTTAGCTTCCCTCCAAGCTCGTTTCCAACCTGTGTTATTCATTTTCCCCACGCGATAACCTTTATAGGTAAAGACGTAGGTAAATGCACAGTTACACTTACCGCCGGTGTGTATGCAGCACCTTTTTAGATGTTTTGCAGGACGCTGTTTCCGTGCTTTCTTAATAACAGAGATTGCGATTTTATTTAGTACGTGTAATCGGTCTTCTCGGTTCTTAACAAGCCCCTCTCCATCATCCAGCCAGCCAGGGATGAGAAAAACCAAAGTATTTAACTCGGGTACTTCGACTTCCCAGTCCCAGCTAAGCTGACAGACCTCCTGCTCGCGTGCCCCTGTATTAACTTTATATAGAGACATCTCAGCAAGGTGATCCGGCAACTTCATCAAGAGCGTTCTTTGCTCTTGCCAGCTCAAAGGGTAAGGTTTTGCTTTATCCCCTTGAATAGGCAGCATTGTGATTTTCGGAACAGCCCCCAACCAAGTTAGTCCATTCTCGTCATGCCAACTACCAGCCGCTAAATTGAGAATTCGACGAACTACTCCAAGCGCATTATTTATGCTCTTGGGTCGTATCCCCTTAGCAAGCCGCCCTTTCACAATGGGTTCTAGCGTTCCGTTATGTACTTTACTTATTGGTAGACTTCCGATGTGCGACATCATCTGATTCAGATGAGTCCCGTCATCATCAATACTTGCCTTATGCTGGTTATCTATCAGGTATTTGGTGGCAGCCTGTTCAAACGGTCGATCAGGGCGAACACCAAATTCTACTGCCTTCCTAGCTTCTTCAAGCTTGTGGATTAAGAGTTCTTCGGCTTTCTCTTGTTCTTCCTCACGGAAGCTAGTGCTTTGCCGAAGTCGCCCTCCTGGAAAATATTTACTCCTTTTGTCGATATGCCAGCGTCCGTAACGAAGCCGGAGTCCTGACATGGGTTTTTTAGCCATAATGTCCCTCCATCTTTTGGCGGGACACCCATTGCAGCTTTATAATTATCGGCCCACCGATCTAAGTCAAGTCTGTCGTATGCTTTCCCCTGTTTAGAAATAGGGATTGTGGTAAGTGAGGGTGCGACTAACGTTCTGAAAAGATTACGATTCATTCCCAAATAGGCGGGAGCCTGGTTTGCTCTGATGAATCGTGGAAGCATCGGAAGCTCACTCATCTCTATATACGGTCACTTGGTAGTGTTTTTCTCAATGTAATTCCCAAGTCGCCTTTGATATGTAGTACCTGACTTGATTAATTTTATTCGCTTCAGGGCTATTTAACTCCCCGATTAACTTCCCTCTTGGGGGCACTTTCCCATGCTTTATTGGGCTGTATTTGGGTGGTTGCCACGTTTTTCAAAGAAACTTCTTGAAAAATGCCATATGAAGTCGCGTAGTGATGCCAACTGCCAGCAAAAAAGGGGGAATGAGATATTTAGGGTCTAGCGGGATAGGTGGGACGAGGAAGAAATGACCACGCCAGTCCACGCTTGGCTCGGTGATAGATGAAACCAGATTCGCGCTCGCCGCCTGTGCGGCGTAAAAACCACCCCACAAATCCATCGGCCATGGCAGTAACGGTGACTAACACTAAAAATGGCAACGCCAGAATCAATACGCTAATGCGTAGGGAAAACAGTTGCAGCCCGACCATGGCGGTTTCGATAATTGGCCGTAGCGTTTCTGTGAAATCGAGCGCGGTTTGTTGGCCTTGGTCGGTAGGCGGCAAGTTGCTTGAATAGCGCATCATGCCGTCGATCCCACTGGATACGAATACGGTGCTGTGAAACGACTGGATGACTTCGGTAAGAAACGTGATGTCGGACTGAGGTAGGCCAAGCTGTGCTATCTCCTGGTTCAGTACATTTTTTAAATGCCACACACCATCGGGTGACCACAGTACAAACACACAGAAAATATCGACGATCAATACCAATAGCGTGATCAAGACAAGCCACTTAACCAACCACAGCAAGCCCGTCAGGCGACGCTTTTCAGGCATGATCGGCCCCGTAATGCGCTAGTCGCTCACGACCAATTTCTTCGATATCCTTCGGCAACAATGGATCATTACCAGGAAGCGGCAGGCGAAGCTTGTAGAGTTGGCCACCCTCTAGTAACGCGAAAGCTTGGCCTTTAGGTAACTGAATAAGATCGGCGGGGATGAGCATATCCATCTCAGTTTCAGTCACCCTATCTTCACTACGCGTGGTGAAGTCGATGTCCGTGCCGGGGTCGTTATTGTCGGTGACTTGAGTAGCGGCCAGCTTGGTGTAGATACGCGCTTTAGGAATCTGGTCAGTAAGAATTCGAGCGGTGATCTCATTTTTCACCCGCAGCATAATCAACGTATTGAGATTGCCCGTGATCTGACCTGCCTTGGCAAGGTCACCAATACCCGCTTCGATATCACTAGCAGTCTGTGTGTAGGCCGTCACCTGAAAACCAGCGCCACCCGCTTTGTTGAGCAAGGGAATGAACTCGTTGCCAATCAGTTCATTGAACTCATCGGCGTGAATCGTTTTCTGCACTGTCTTATGTTCAGGAAGCATAGGAAGACCTTGTGTATCCCCCTGTTTATAGAGTTGCCCAGCAATAGATGTTAAATCAGCAAACATCGAATTTCCGACTGTACCAGCGACCTCGGAGTCAGTTAACGCATCCAGCCCGACATAAACAATGCCTTGTTCACGAATAATACGCATCCAGTCGAGAATAGGGCGGTGATCCGTGCTGTCGGCATAATCGGGAGAGAGCAGCTTGCCGATTCGGCCTGTGGTTAATTTTTCGAGCAGGGGAAGCAGGCTGGCAGTGAGTTTATCGAAATAGGTTTTATCGTATTCAAAGGCACTACGCAGACCGTCCGCTACGGGATCGAATAGACCGTGTTCCTTCGCGTAGCGTGTTAAGGCGATAGCGTGAAAATCCCGTCCACGTAATGCCATGGGTAGCGTTTTTTCATTATGCTGGTGACATAACGCGCAATGGTGTTGTAGTCCGGTCGGCGACCCAGGCCAACCAGTGCCCTTGCGACAATGTTGGTGAACCGCCAGGCAAACTCCCTGAATGCGGCTGAGTTGCCCTCCGATGGAAACTGGGTGGAAATGCGTGA
>JALSHQ010000304.1 GCA_026982145.1 Gammaproteobacteria bacterium
AACTTGGTCATCACACCACCCATGGTTTCGATACCCAGTGAAAGCGGGGTCACATCCAGCAGCAGTACGTCGGTCACTTCGCCACCTAGTACCCCGCCCTGAATCGCTGCACCCACTGCCACCGCTTCATCCGGGTTAACATCTTTGCGAGGCTCACGACCAAAGAACGCTTCAACCGCTTTTTGTACCATCGGCATACGGGTCTGACCACCCACCAAGATCACATCATCAATATCAGAAGCACTCAAATTGGCATCTTTCAACGCTGTTTTGCACGGCTCGATTGAACGTGTGACCAACTCTTCTACCAGCGACTCCAGCTTAGCGCGAGTCATTTTGATATTAAGATGTTTAGGGCCGCTCGCATCCGCAGTGATGTAAGGCAGGTTCACATCGGTCTGCTGGCTTGAAGAGAGTTCAATTTTCGCCTTCTCAGCTGCTTCTTTCAGGCGCTGTAGCGCAAGAGGGTCGTCATGCAGGTCGACCCCATTATCTTTCTTGAATTCATCAGCGAGGTAATCGATTAAACGAGTATCAAAATCTTCTCCGCCAAGGAAAGTGTCACCGTTTGTTGAGAGCACTTCAAACTGGTGCTCACCTTCGATCTCAGCAATCTCGATAATAGAGATGTCAAAGGTGCCACCACCCAAGTCATAGACTGCGATGGTGGAATCACCACGGTTTTTATCCATGCCATAAGCAAGTGCTGCAGCGGTGGGTTCGTTGATGATACGTTTAACATCCAGACCAGCAATCTTGCCTGCGTCTTTGGTCGCTTGGCGCTGTGAGTCATTAAAGTAAGCTGGCACGGTGACCACCGCCTCGGTCACTTCTTCACCCAGAAAGTCTTCGGCGGTTTTTTTCATTTTCATCAAAATGCGCGCTGAAATTTCAGGTGCGGCCATTTTATTGCCATTAGCTTCAACCCAAGCGTCACCATTGTCAGCTTTTACAATGTTGAAGGGCACCAGTTTAATATCACGTTGAACCACCTCTTCCTCAAAACGACGGCCAATCAGGCGCTTGATCGCAAACAGGGTGTTAGTTGGATTGGTGACGGCTTGGCGTTTGGCTGACATGCCCACCAACACTTCATTGTCATCGGTGTAGGCCACAACAGATGGGGTGGTACGATTACCCTCACTGTTCTCGAGTACACGCGGCTTATCACCATCCATCACGGCTACACACGAATTGGTGGTGCCTAAGTCAATACCAATAATTTTTCCCATTTCCAAAATCTCCGTAGTTAAATCTATTATTACTTGCTGTTATCTAAAAATCTTTGCTATGCATGTCTCTTTATCTGGAGACGTTAATTCGGTTTTTCAAGTAATCTTACCAATCTTATTCTGCGGGTGTGGCCGCTTTTGAAACCACCACCATTGCTGGGCGGATCAGGCGTTCATTCAAAACATACCCTTTCTGAAATACTGTCATGACTGTATTGGGGGGGGAATCGGCTGATTCTTGTATTGACATCGCTTGGTGAAAATCCGGGTTAAAGGTTTCGCCCTCAGGGTTGACCTCCCTAATCCCAAATTTTTCCAGCACGCCACTAAACATTTGCAGGGTGAGCGTCATCCCTTCGCGCACTTTATCTTGATCTTCACCCTCTGCAACTGCCGCTAACCCCATCTCCATGCTGTCTTTAACCGGGATCAAATCTGCGGCAAGTTTCTCTACGCCAAATTTATGGGCATTTGCTAAATCACGCTCTGCACGTTTCTGCGCATTGGCCTGATCTGCACGCGCCATCAATAACTGGTTCCAATATTCGTCGGCCTTTGCCTGCGCATCTTGCAGCGTCAGCAGTAACTCCTCATGGCTCTGCTGCTCTGGCGCACCGTTTTCGATAGCCGCTTCAGCCTTTGCGCCGTCGTTAACCTGCGCCCCATCGGCGCTATTTTCAGTAGTGGCGTCCTTTTCATTGTTCATCATCCAGTACTCTCCAGCGATATCGTAAAAATAATTTGATTATACTATATGGGCTATTTTGATTGAGCCAAGGCTGCGCTCACCATTTTAGCCGTCACATCTACAATGGGGATCACCCGCTCGTAGGCCATCCGCGTTGGGCCAATCACACCCAAAATCCCA
>JALSHQ010000305.1 GCA_026982145.1 Gammaproteobacteria bacterium
GGAACAATTCGACAACCGCATCGCCACTCTCTCCGATGCCATCGCCCAGCAGAGCGGTATTCAGGTGCGTAATAGTGGCGGCTTTGGCAGCTTTTCAAGCGCGACGTTGCGTGGTGCCTCCAGTCAGCAGGTGTTGATTTTTATCGACGGGCTACTGCTGAACGACGCCGCAGGAGGTGGGGTTGATCTGAGTACAATCAGTCTCTCGGATGTCGAGCGTGTCGAGATCTATCGCGGCGCAACACCGATGAGCCTTGGCGCGGCATCGATCGGTGGCGCGATCAATATCCGCACCCTCAAGGCGAACGGTGAAAGCCGGGGGAATGTCACGCTCGGTTATGGTGACTTCAATACACAAAAATATTCTGCATTCTACGCCGCCAAACCGGATGAGTGGGATTATGTCATCTCAGCGGAACGGTTCAGTAGTGATAACGATTTTGAATTTATCAACAATAACGGTACCCGCCTGAACCCCGATGACGACAAGCTTGAGCAGCGAAACAACAGCGAGTTCGAACAGAATAATCTGTTATTAAAACTGGGTGTCGATCTTGATAAAGCGCAACGCATCGACACCATGGTGCAGTGGTTTGATAAAAGGCAGCAGATCCCAGTGTGGAATAATCGCCCTGCCACCAACACCCGTTTTGATGTTAAACGGCTCCAGACTCAACTTCGCCTTATCACCAATAACGTGGGAACCTATCGACTCAACCTGAGCAATACCCTTGAATACCGACGCACTGTTGAAGAGTATGACGACCGCCAGAGCAGTGTTGGTCTCGGGCAGCAATATGACCGAAACACTACCACCACGACAAAATTGCGCTCTTTCGTTGAGCTGCCACTCACACTGCAACTGCTCAGCTTTATTGTTGAAGTCAGCGAAGAGCAGTACCGGCCGACAGACCTGCTCGCACTCCGGGCGAGTGGTAACAGCACCCGCCGTACAGCGATGATCGGGGTTGAAGATAAAATTTTTCTGCTGGATGACCGACTGCTGATAAACCCTGCGATCAGCGCCACACAGAGTCGGGATAGCCTTTCGGCAACAACTCTGGCGGGCAGCATCCCCCCCACCAATGAGGTGGATCGTGATTATGTGACCCCGCGCATTGGCATCAAATATTTTAGTGGAGAGTGGTTAACGCTGAAAAGCAATCTGGGGCGTTACACACGACAGCCCTCATTTTATGAGCTGCTGGGTGATCGAGGTTTTGTGGTGGGCAATAGTGAGCTAACCAATGAAACCGGCACTAACTTTGATATTGGTTTTGAGATTGCGCTGCTTAAGCCGCTTAAGATGGTTAAAAAATTCTCATGGCAAGCGTCGCTCTTTCGCAGTGATGTCGACGATATTATTGTGCGCACCTATAACGCTCGCGGTGTCGGGAAGTCTGAAAATATAGATCGAGCCAACATCAGTGGTGTTGAAAATATTGTGCAAATCACGCTTCTGAATAACCTAAGCATCAACTTCAATGCTACCTACCAAAATATGGTGAACGAAAAAAAGAATCCGGCGCTCAAGAATGTGCAGCTGCCGGGGCGTTACAAGTGGAGCTATAACACACGTATCGATTACCGCAGTGAGAGGCTATTACCCTTTATAGAACACCGCTACCAAAGCGGCATGTTTTATGACAGTGCCAATCTGCTTAAGTCGCGCAATAAAAATTTAATCAATGTGGGCATTAGCTGGAAAGCGAACCCCGCGACGCTCACCTTCGAACTGCACAATCTAACAGATGAATTTTATGAAGATTTCCGTGGCTTCCCGCAACCCGGCCGCGCATTTTTTACGACGCTTAAAATAGATTTATAACGGTTAATGACCCAAGGAGTGACCATGAGTCCCAACAATATAAAACGATGCTTTGTAATAACGGCCACAACGCTGTTGATGCTTCCGCTGTTAAACGGTTGTGTCGATGATGATTCAGTGGTGACTACCCCTGTGGAGCTACCTGAACCCGGCCCTGTTGCGGTGATTGCAACGGTCGCGAGTGACTTCTCTAGTGGTGCAACTACAGTTGTCACGGTTGATCAGCCAAGAACGGTCGTCAATGACATCAGCCCAACGATCTCAGATATCACAGTCACCACCGATGGGCAGAACATCTATCGCCTTGAACGATTCATGGCAGATAACATTACAAAATTCAGTGTTGAAAATCCGGGTGATGCGATCTGGCAATACTCAACGCTGGATGACGGTGAAGATGGCTCCAGTAATCCGCATGACTTTATCCTAGCGTCAGAGAACAAGGGTTACATTTTGCGTTATGGTAAGGCGAATGCATGGATCGTTAACCCAGCGGCCACCACTGCCGCTGATTTTAAAACAGGAGAAATTGACCTCGGTGTTTATGATGCCGATGGCGTGCCCAACATGACCAAAGGGATCATCGTCAATGGTAAACTTTTTATCGCGATGCAGGCGCTGGACGCGACATGGGCACCGGGGCAGGCGTATGTGGCCGTGATCGATATTGCAACTGATACCGAAATCGACACTGGAAAATCTGAAATCAATGGCATTCCGCTTCCGATTACTAACCCGGAAAAAATGCACTACTCAGCGGACACCGGCCTGATCTATATACAGGGCGCGGGGAAATTTTGGGGTGTTGCAGAATATGATGGCGGGATTATTACCCTTGACCCTGAAACGTATGAAATTCAAATGATCGTTGATGACGGCGATGCGCAATCCGCCCCTTATGGCAACATTACGGAGATGGCCATTGTCTCGGCAACCAAGGGTTATTTTGTGGGCTATCAAGGCTGGGGTGATAATACTCTCTATAGTTTTAATCCAACCACCGGCGATGTTAACCCAACAGCGGTAGCCGGTATCTTCGCCAAAAACATTGCAGACATCGAAGTGGGCCCACTCGGTCAACTCTGGGTGGCCAGTCAGAGTGACTTCGGTGTGATTATCGTTGATCCGGCAACCGACACGAGTGAAGAGCAGATCATCAGTACTGGTGCATTGACTCCTAACACTATTATTTTCACACAGTAGACAGCATCAAATGAAAGAGAAAAAAGGAGCCAGCCATGTTGACACTCTCTAACCGTACTCAGCTGATGATTGGCGCAGTATTGGTACTGCTGCTGGTTGTCACCCGTGGCCAGCACGCCGCCACATTGAACAATCTGCCCGGTGCCTCCTGGGCAGTCTTTTTTCTCGCTGCTGTCTACCTACGACCGGTATGGGTGTTGCCAGGCTTGCTCGTCTTTGTCTGGGGGCTGGATTTTGCCCCCTATCTGCTGAGTGGCGCGAGTCTGGCGGAGATTGTGAATGGTGGCGAAGCCTTTTGTCTGACCCCCTCCTACTTTTTCCTGTTGCCGGCCTACAGCGCACTCTGGCTCGGTGGCCGCTGGTACGCCAGTCAACATCGCTTTGAGTGGCATACGCTGTTGCCGTTGGTGGCCGCCACGTTGGTAGCGGTGGCAGTCTGCCAGCTTTTTTCCAGTGGTGGGTTTTACTTCTTCTCGGGTCGATTCGTTGATCCCACGCTGCTGGAATTTGGCGGACGCTTGGTTAAATACTCCCCCCAATCACTGCAATCGATCGCTTTTTACATTGGCCTTGCCGCCGTGCTGCACACCATGTTCACGCTGCTGCGCGGTACCACCGGGCCACACAGATCAGTGCAGCGCTGATGAGCGGGGCTGACCGGGGACAGCGTCATCAGGATCGCATGGCGCGTAAAAAGGCGCTGGTTGATGAATCGATCAAGCGTGCCGACCGTGATCAGGGGCTGCTGCTGGTGTTGACCGGCAACGGCAAGGGCAAGTCCAGCTCGGCCTTCGGCATGCTGGCGCGAGCCTTGGGCCACGGTATGAAAGTCGCTGTTGCGCAATTTATCAAAGGGCGCAGCGATACCGGCGAAGAGGCGTTTTTCCGCCAACAGCCTGGCGTCACCTGGCATGTGCTTGGGGAGGGTTTTACCTGGGAGACACAAAACCTCGCCCGTGACACTGAAACCGCGCAACGTGGCTGGGCGGTGGCAAAGAGGGTGCTGATGGATGAATCGATTGATCTGCTGGTGCTCGATGAACTTACCTACCCGATCAAATATGGCTGGCTGGAGATCGACGCCGTGCTGGCCGACCTCAAGGCCCGCCCCGCCATGCAGCATGTCGTCATCACCGGCCGCGCTGCTCCCGAAGCGCTCATCGAGGCCGCTGACACCGTGACCGAATTGGGTGATCTTAAACACGCCTTCCGCGCCGGGGTGCGGGCGCAGCAGGGGGTTGATCTGTGAAGCGGAGTTGTCCCGCGCTGCTCATCAGCGCTGCCGCCTCCGGTCAGGGCAAGACTACAGTCACCGCAGCACTGGCGCGTTACCATCGAAACCGGGGGCGCAAGGTGCGCATCTTCAAGACCGGCCCCGATTTTCTTGATCCAATGATTTTACAACAGGCCTCAGGTAACCCTGTCTACTCACTTGATCTCTGGATGGGCGGCGAGGCGCACTGCCGCCAACTGCTCTATGAGGCAGCGGCTGACGCCGACTTGATTCTTATCGAAGGGGTGATGGGGCTGTTTGATGGTGACCGCTGCAGCGCCGATCTCGCCGCGTTGTTTAATATCCCGGTGCTGGCCGTGATCGATAGCTCAGCGATGGCCCAGAGCTTCGGTGCGGTGGCGCATGGTCTGGCAAGTTATCGGGCGGCATTGCCCTTTGCAGGGGTGTTTGCCAACCGTGTTGCGGGGGAGGGTCACTACCAGATGTTGGCCGAGAGCCTGTCGCCGGGGTTGTCGTCGTTTGGCTGGTTGGCGCACGATGCGGAGATCACCCTGCCGGAACGTCATCTGGGCCTGGTGCAGGCAGACGAAATCAGTGATCTGGATAGTCGCATTGGGCGCGCCGCTGCTGCGCTCAAGGGTGTGAATAAAACGTTGCCGCCCGCGGTGGTATTCACCGCGCCAACGGCGCTACCCGTCACACCACTATTACTAACAGATGTGCGCATCGCCGTAGCACGTGATGTTGCCTTTGCATTTCTCTATCCGACTAATCTTGATCTGTTGCGCAGTCTTGGTGCTGAACTCACGTTCTTTTCGCCACTCAATGACCACACGCTGCCACCTACAGATGCCATTTATTTGCCGGGTGGCTATCCAGAGCTGTACCTCGACCGGCTGGCGGCCAAGCGGCCGATGAAAGCGGCCATTCGTGCGCACCATGCCGCCGGTAAACCCATCGTCGCTGAGTGTGGTGGCATGTTGTACTTGTTGAATTCACTGGCGGATGTGAAAGGTCAAAGTGAAACGATGGCAGGGCTACTGCCCGGCGAGGCCGTGATGCAGACGCGCTTGGCCAACTTGGGACTGCATTGTGTGTCACTGCCGGAAGGCGAGTTACGTGGTCACACCTTCCATCATTCAGCCATGACGTGCGAACTCGCGCCGCTTGTCCACTCAGAATCTGCTCGCCATAACGGCACGCCAGAGCCACTCTATCGCCAGAGACGATTGACCGCTTCTTACCTGCATCTCTACTTTCCGAGCAATCCCGCCGCCAGTGCACGGCTGTTTCTACCATGAGCCGTTTCAGTGAAACCGAGATTGCAGCGCTCTACCGTGTGATGCGCGAACGGCAAGCCATGCGCCACTTCCTGCCTGATCCCATCGATCCGCGGGTAGTGATACGCTTACAGGCGGCGCCAGCATGAAACCCCTCACTGAGGGGCCACAGCGCATAGTCTGCCTTACTGAAGAGACCACCGAAACACTCTACCTGCTCGGCGAACAGCAGCGCATCGTCGGTATCTCCGGCTTTACTGTGCGCCCGCCGCAGGCACGCAAAGAGAAGCCGAAGGTCTCGGCCTTTACCAGCGCCAAGATCGACAAAATTCTTGCCCTTGAACCCGATCTGGTGCTGGGTTTTTCAGACATGCAAGCCGATATCGCTGCGCAGTTAATACGTGCCGGTGTGGCGGTGCATGTGTTCAACCAACGCACGGTAACAGGCATTTTCGAGATGATGCAGATGGTTGGCACGCTGGCCGGGGCAGCGGCAAAGGCGGAGGCTCTGATCACAGAGCTAAATGAAGGCTTGCAAGCAATAGAGCAGTCGGTGGCACAACTGCAACATAAACCCCGAGTCTATTTTGAAGAGTGGAACGAGCCGTTGATTTCCGCTATCGGCTGGGTGTCGGAACTGATCGGCATCGCCGGCGGTGAAGATTGTTTTGCGGAACTCGGCAGAGAATCCGCCGCTAAAAACCGCATCATTGCCGACCCTGAAGAGGTGATTCGGCGTGCGCCGGACATTATCATCGGCTCCTGGTGCGGCAAGCACTTTCGGCCCGAACAGCTGTGCGAGCGGCCGGGCTGGGCGGAGATCCCCGCCGTGTGCAATGGTCATCTCTATGAAATCAAATCCTGCGACATTCTCCAGCCAGGGCCTGCGGCGCTGACCGACGGTGTGCGACAGATTCATGCCATTGTGCAGCGTTGGGCGCAGAGCCAATGCTGATCACGGCACTGTTGGCACTGGCCGCCGTGCTGCTGGATTGGTGGTGGGGTGAACCACGCCGCTGGCACCCTTTAGTCGGTTTCGGCTGGCTAAGTGACCTCGTTGAGCGCAGCTTTTATGGTAGCGAGAATGTGACACCACGCGGTCGTAAATTACGCGGTGTTATTGCCTTGATGTTGATGCTCGTGCCCTTCACTGCTATCGCGGCGGCGTTGGCCGCACTCCCTTATGTCGGCATGGTGTTTAGCCTGTTGATGCTCTATTTTGCCATCGGCCACAGAAGCTTGCATGACCACGCCCGCCCCATTGCGACGGCACTGCAGGACGGGGACGATGCTAAGGCACGACACCTGACCAGCCATCTGGTCAGTCGCGATTCAGCCGCGATTAACCCACCCGGCGCAGCCACTGAATCGGTGTTAGAAAACGGCAATGACGGTGTGTTTGGTGCGCTGTTCTGGTTCATCGTTGCGGGCGGTGCGGGCGCCATACTTTACCGTCTGGCCAATACGCTCGACGCCATGTGGGGTTATCGCAGTGAGCGCTATGTGGCGTTCGGTTGGGGTGCAGCGCGCTTTGATGACCTGCTTAATTACTTTCCCGCGCGCCTCACCGCTCTGACTTATGCGTTGCTCGGCAACAGCCGCCGGGCACTGCACTGCTGGCGCACGCAGGCGCCTGACTGGGAGAGCCCCAACGCTGGGCCGGTGATGGCAGCGGGTGCCGGCGCGCTCAATCTGATGATGGGCGGGCCAGCGCGTTATCGTGGTGAATGGCACCAGCGGCCTGTTTTAGGGGCAGGCATTCCCGCCGTGGTGGGTGATATTGAACGCGCCCTGACACTGGTGCGACACGGTGTTTTTTTATGGTTGGTGGTGTTGGCTGCTGTGGGGCTGGCTTATGTTTGAGGACAGCCGGCTTAAACAGGGCGGACTTAAACATGGCGGGAAGTTAAGAGAGGCTGTCAGGCAGTATGGCAGAGCGCTTGATGAGTGGCTCGATCTCTCCACCGGCATCAATCCCAACGGCTGGCCAGTCCCACCGCTGCCCACATCCATTTGGTCACGCTTGCCCGAAGATGAAGATGGGCTCGAACAGGCTGCGTGCGACTATTACGGTGCTAAACATTTGCTCGCAGTGGCCGGCTCACAGGCTGCCATTCAAGTATTGCCACAGCTTCGTTCGTCCGCTCGCGTGAGCGTATTGCATCCTGGTTATGCGGAACATGCCGAGGCCTGGCGGCGTGCTGGTCATACCGTCATGGCTGTCGGCGAGGCGCAACTGAATGACGCTGTTGCGCAATCAGATGTACTGGTGCTCATTCATCCCAATAATCCTACCGGCGCCCGTTTTAAGGTGGCGCAATTACTCGACTGGCATGCACAGCTTGCGGCCCGCGGTGGCTGGCTGGTGGTGGATGAGGCGTTCATGGATGTTACGCCGGAGCACAGTTTGTGCCGTTACAGTTCGCGCTCGGGGATGATTGTGTTGCGCTCACTGGGTAAGTTTTTTGGCCTCGCGGGTGCGCGGGTAGGTTTTGTCTGTGCGCAAGCTGAGTTACTTACTCGCATCCATGCGCTGCTTGGCCCCTGGACAATCAACACCCCTGCACGCTGGTTAGCCACAGCGGCACTTAACGACCATGCTTGGCAGAAAACAGCACAGCGACACCTGGCTGATGAGAGCAGGCGTTTGCATGCGTTGCTCACGCAATATCAACTCGCGCCTGATGGCGGTAGCGCTCTGTTCCAATGGGTACGCACACCACAGGCAGCCTGTCTGCACGAGATGCTGGCGCGCGATGGAATTCTGACACGCCTGTTTACTCATCCAGCCAGCCTGCGCTTTGGTCTGCCGGGGTGTGAACTGGACTGGGCGCGACTGGGCGCGGCATTGGCCAGGGTAACGGCGGTTGATCTCAGCGAAGCCAGTGCATGACTGCCCACACTTTAATGGTTCAGGGCACCACCTCCGATGCCGGTAAAAGCCTGCTGGTGACGGCCTTGTGTCGTTGGTTGCTGAGGCAAGGTATCCGTGTCGCCCCTTTTAAACCGCAAAACATGGCCCTCAATAGTGCAGTCAGTTGTGATGGTGGTGAGATTGGCCGTGCCCAGGCAGTGCAGGCGTTGGCCTGTGGTCTGGAACCTCACACCGACATGAACCCGGTATTACTCAAGCCCAACTCTGACATTGGGGCGCAGGTGATCATTCACGGCCATGCCATCGGCAATATGGATGCTGGTGGTTTCCATGATTACAAGCGTGTTGCCCTTGAAGCGGTACTGGATTCACACCAGCGTTTGATTGATGACTACGAGGCAGTCATTGTTGAAGGGGCAGGTTCGCCTGCAGAGATCAATTTGCGCGCCAATGATATCGCCAATATGGGTTTTGCCGAGGCGGTGGATTGCGCGGTGATTTTGGTGGCCGATATCGACAAAGGTGGTGTATTTGCCCACCTGGTAGGTACCCTGGCGCTACTGAGTGAGACGGAGCGGGCGCGCATCAAAGGCTTTGTTATCAATCGCTTTCGTGGTGATATCAGCTTGTTACAACCGGGGCTGGAGTGGCTGGAGCAGTATACGGGCAAACCCGTATTAGGCGTATTGCCCTACCTGCATGGTCTGCACCTGGAAGCCGAGGATGCACTGCCCCGTGAGGTGGAGATCAAGCCGCCAACAGAGAGCAGCCATCTGCGAATCGTCGTCCCTGCACTGCCCCGTATCAGCAATCACACAGACTTCGACCCTTTGCGCTTGCATCCACAAGTGGACTTGCAGTTCATCGGCACAGATAGCCCTGTTCCTGCCGCCGACCTGATTATTTTACCGGGCTCAAAAAGTGTCGCTAACGACCTGCGCTGGCTACGCGAGCAGGGCTGGCAGGAGGCGATTCAACGGCATTTGCGTTACGGCGGCAAACTTGTTGGCATCTGCGGAGGTTTTCAAATGTTAGGGAAAATGATTCACGACCCGCTCGGTATAGAAAGTGTGGCAGGCAGCATAGCCGGATTGGGATTGCTTGAGCTGGAAACGACCCTGACAGCCAACAAACAACTGCGCAATGTTAGTGGCACCCTGTTAATCCACGAGGTGGATATCAGTGGCTATGAAATACATGCGGGAAAAACCGAGGGCAAGGCGCTTGATAATCCTGCAATCAGATTAACTTCGCGCACAGAGGGAGCCATTAGCGACGACGGGTTGATTCTGGGCACTTACCTGCACGGCCTGTTTGAATCATCTGCGGCCTGTACTGCCTTGTTAACATGGGCTGGACTGGACGATGTCAAAACAGTTGATTACTCTGCCTTGCGTGAAGCCGCCATTGAGCGACTGGCCGACACTGTGGAGGAACACCTGGATACCGATCAATTACGCCAACTCATCGGTTCTTTCGAGGGACAAGATAGACCTGCGTGCTTAACTTTAATGCTCGGTGGTGTACGTTCCGGAAAAAGTCGCCTGGCCGAAAAACTGGCGATTAAAACCGCTCTACCCGTTACTTACATTGCTACCGCCACAGCTGAAGATGAGGCGATGCAGGTTCGTATCACCACTCACCAATACGACCGCCCGGTTCACTGGGGGCTCATTGAAGAGCCTTTGCAGTTGGCCTCCGTGTTGCAAAAACATGCTGCCCCAGATCAGTGCTTGTTAGTTGATTGCCTCACGCTTTGGCTGACCAACCTATTGTTGAATGATGATGAACATTGTTTTCAGCGTGAACGTGATGCTTTGCTCAAGGTATTGCCAGAGCTGCCCGGCGAGATTATTTTTGTGAGCAATGAAACCAACATGGGGATCACGCCGCTGGGTGAACTCAGTCGCCGTTATTGCGACGAGGCAGGTTGGTTGCATCAGGAGCTAGCGCAGATTTGTCAGCGAGTGGTGTTAACCGTTGCCGGGCTGCCACAGGTGTTAAAAGGAAAACCGCTGTGAATATCTATTGTTTGGATCAAGCTGCGGCAAAGCCTGATGAAGCTGCCAGACAAGCCGCTGAGTTACGCCAAAGCCAACTCACAAAACCACCCGGCGCACTGGGTCGCTTAGAAGAGGCCGCGATTCAACTGGCAGCCCTGCAAGGGCGCGAAAAACCACAGCTCGAAAATATTCAGATCACGGTTTTTGCTGGTGACCACGGCGTGGCGGCCGAAGGGGTATCGGCTTTTCCGCAAGCGGTGACCGCCGAAATGGTGAAGAATTTTAGCCGGGGTGGTGCGGCGATTTGTGTTTGTGCACGTGCCATTGGTGCTGAGCTTGAAGTGATTAATTTAGGCACCGCCCATGATACGGGGTCATTAGGTAATGTGAAAAACCTCAACCTGGGTGCTGGCACGGCCAACTTTACCCAGCAAGCCGCAATGACTGAATCGCAATTGAGCGCTGCCCTTAATGCAGGACAAGAGGTGATTGAACGCACTCAACTTGCTGGGGCTGATCTATTCATCGGTGGTGAAATGGGCATTGCGAACACCACTGCGGCCAGTGCCATCGCCGCTGCTCTGCTCAATGTGCCAGTGGCACAACTGGTAGGCCCCGGCACGGGAATAGACGCTGCCGGTATTCAACACAAAACCGAAGTGATTCAAACCGCGCTTGAGCGGCACCAAGCAGCGATGGTCACGCCCCTGGATGTTTTACGTTGCCTCGGTGGTTTTGAAATCGCGGCTTTGGTGGGCGCCTATCTTAACTGCGCGCAAAGTCGTTTGCCTGTATTAGTGGATGGTTTTATCAGTTCAGTCGCTGCGCTCATGGCCGCGCGGCTCTGCATTAGCGCAGAAAAATGGTTTATCTTTAGCCATGTTTCGGGTGAGCCCGGCCATCAAAGTGTGCTCAAAGCCTTAAACGGACAACCATTGCTGGCGCTCGAAATGCGTTTGGGTGAAGGGAGCGGAGCGGCGATTGCCGTGCCACTACTGCGAATGGCCTGTGCGCTGCATAATGAAATGGCGACCTTCGATGAAGCCGCCGTCTCGGAAAAACTTTGAGCAGCACCACCATTGATCTGTTCCGCCACGGTGAGACCATAAACGGTAGTGGCTTTCGTGGCAGTATTGATGATGCACTGACAAAAGAGGGTGAACAGCAGATGTGGCAGGCGGTTGAAAAAGCGCCGCATCAGTGGGATCAGATCATTAGCTCACCGCTGCAACGCTGCGCTTTTTTTGCCCGTAAATTTAGCCAGCAACACGCTTTGCCATTAACACTCGAAGCGCGACTTAAAGAGATGCACTTCGGTCTGTGGGAGGGTCAAACCGCCACCGTATTAATGGAGCGCGATGCCGATGCCTTAAGCAAGTTCTGGCAAGACCCGCTTGCCAACACACCACCAGAGGCCGAGCCACTGCGTGATTTTGAACAGCGTATCCTCTCTGCTTGGCAAGAAATAACAGCTCGCTACGAGGGCAAGAAAATTTTACTAGTGACCCACGGCGGTGTGATTCGCCTGCTGCTCTGCCATATTCTGCAACGCTCGGTTAACCATTTGCTTGAGTTCGAAGTGAAACATGCTGCGATAGAGCGAATCGTCATTACGGACAAGCAGGCGCGCCGGTTGTAATGCGTCCGCTGCTGATTGCTTTACAATTTTTAACGCGTTTCCCTGTGCGTTTAAACAAGCCACCCAGTGATCAAGAAGTCGGTCGCTCGTTACTCTATTACCCTTTAGTGGGGCTGTTGATCGGTGGCGTGTTATTACTCTTTTCATGGTCGTTGAGCAGCGCACCCACCATGCCCGCGGCCGTTATTTTACTCATTCTGTGGGTTTTACTTACGGGCGGTTTGCACCTTGATGGTTTGGCCGATAGTGCGGACGGTTGGGCGGGTGGCTTAGGCGATAGAGAGAAAACCCTGACTATTATGAAAGATCCCAACTGCGGCCCGGCGGGTGTGGTCGTGCTAGTGTTAATCCTGTTGATGAAATTCGCAGCCCTCCACTCGGTTATCGATAGCAACCAGTGGGTTTTGTTACTGCTGGCACCACTGCTTGGCCGTATTAATCTTACGTTACTGTTTCTTACCACTCCCTATGTTCGGCAACAAGGGCTCGGCGCTGCACTTGCGGCTTATTTACCACGCCGCCATCTTATGATCATGATGGCCGTGGTGTTGGTTAGCATGTTAGGGCTGCTGGGCAGCAGTGCGCTGTGGCCGATAGTGATAGCGGTCATGGTATTGTTATTCTTGCGCGCCTTGATGATGCGTAGGCTTGGTGGCACAACGGGTGATGCAGCCGGTGCCTTAGTCGAAATAACCGAAGCGAGTATTTTGCTTATCTCAGCGGTGTTGTTCCTGTAAATCTCGCTCTTGCCAGTCTTCCTTATAGCACATCATCAACCCGTTATTTGCTGAATGCCAAACAAGCTTGTAATATTATTTTTAGATCACCAAGACAAGGAAGCTAAAGCTTGAAGCCTAAGTCTGTGGCACAGAAGGCACTTACGTTGATATTTGCTGCTATGTTGTTAGCAGCGATGCCAGCATGGGGTGGGGGTTATACCGTTGAGCAGCTCTTTATGTTGCCGCTGGATGAATTGATGGCGGTAACGATAGAGATGGTGATGACGTCTCGCGACTGACCTCTTTTACACAGCGCAGGCCAAGGTCAGGAAAGGCGGATTCAGGCCTGAGGTAGAAGCGATAGCTGGTGCGGTTGAAATGGTTGATCGCATAGTGCCCTACTCCACCCCAGCCACCTCCGCGAATGACCTTAAAAATTTTACCGTAATCTTTAGATTGATATTCATTTCCGGGGTAAGGCTGGTACCAGTCCGCCGTCCACTCCATCACATTGCCGGCCATGTCGAAAATACCGTAGGGCGATTGCCCTTTTATATAGTGGCCAACGGGCGCAACACCGCTTTCCCACCCCTCCCCTTCCCCAGAATTTGCATACTCTTGATGCCATTCATTCCCCCATGGATACTCATAGCCTTCTGTGCCGCGCGCCGCCTTTTCCCACTCCGCCTCACTGGGCAACCGTTTACCACGCCATTTGCAATAGCTCGCGGCATCTTCCCACGTAACGCCTGTAACAGGCAGGTTGTCTTGACTACGTTGCTGTTGTTCGATCACATCCAATAGGCTTTCTCTTGATGCCGTTTGAGTATTCATATCGAGCTTGAAGCGTTCATCAGCAAGGCGGCGCAGCACCTCGTCATTGGCGATATCTAAAATTTCTCGTACTAATAGATAGCCGTTATCACGCCATGTTTGCGGTACGGTTTTATTATTAAGAATCACAAATTCTTTGTATTGTTGATTGGTGACTTCATAGCGGTCGATATAATACTCATCGAGTATCACTTCACGTTGCGGGTGTTCGTCTAGGTAGAGCGGTTTGATAAAACCATACTCTTTTGCGCGTGTGGAGGTGTCGAGATCGTTACTGCCCATTAAAAATGATCCGGCGGGAATGAGCGCCATCGTATCATTGAGGCTAGTCGTGCTATCAGCCAGCACTGTTGTGGCGGTTAACGAGAGTAATGTGATCAAACCAAAGCGCGATTTTTTGCGGGACATAAAGCGACTCTCTAATTTAATGGGTTATTCAATATCTTGAGCGCAGCGAAAACCGAAGCTACTGTTTTTAACGCGAGGGTTAAAAAAGCTGCGATTGAAGAGCGGTGCCGAGATGCCACATTTATAAAAGGAGCAGTCCCACCATGAGCCACCCTTGAGTACGCGGTAGATCTTACCGAAATTTTCCGAAGGTT
>JALSHQ010000306.1 GCA_026982145.1 Gammaproteobacteria bacterium
GCTAAGCGCAGCCAGCATGAATTGCGCAATGTGATTGGATTAGGGCTGCCCGAGGCAGTTAGGCGGCTCTACCCAGAACTAGCGCGTGAGATCATCAACAACTTTGTTGGCCGTTACCGCCGCCATTTTTTATCGGGTCACCAAGGTACTTCCGTGCTTTTCGACGGAGCAATGGAGGTGATTAAGCGGCTGCACGCCGATGACTACTTGCTCGCCGTCGCTACCGGTAAGAGCAGGCGCGGATTAGACCGCTCACTGCAGGAGACCGCAGCGGGTGACTATTTCCACATCACCCGCTGCGCGGATGAGACCTTCTCCAAGCCACACCCTCAAATGCTGCTTGAAATTATGTCTATCCTTGATGTAGCGCCAGAAGAGACCGTGATGGTTGGCGATACTGAATATGACCTAGAAATGGCAACTGAGGCAGGAACTGCTTCGCTAGGTGTCACCTATGGCGTTCACACGCTGGAGCGATTATTGACGCATCAGCCGCTCGCATGTCTCGATGATATTTCAGAAGTGGGTAAACTGCTGTATAAAGTGGATTCATGCGAGCAGGGAGTGCGCCGATAAGCAATCGAGGCGACCACGGCTTTCTATTTAAAGATTACAACAAAATCAGGGACTGTACAGAGACCACATGTCAGACGAAACCAGAAACGATACCACTCCAGCAGCACAAAAAACGCGTGACCCTTGGCTGGGTAAACGGAAAGAGATTCCCGAGCACGAGAAAAAAGAGCAGTGGGAGCGCAACGTGCTGGAAGAGCTGGTATTTAGCGCCCATAAAGAACAGC
Organism: Gammaproteobacteria bacterium; assembly: GCA_026982145.1. Classification (GTDB taxonomy): domain Bacteria; phylum Pseudomonadota; class Gammaproteobacteria; order SZUA-140; family SZUA-140; genus SZUA-76. Next base: position 801 of record JALSHQ010000306.1, read on the forward strand.
GCCGCACCCGCCGCTGGGGGATCTTCTTTAAATCGCTTATGTTTTCTTACCTTGCGCTCATCCTTTTTATGACTTATATGCCTAATGAGCTGAGCGATGGGTCCAGTAAAGGGCATAAGCACACAGCACTGATTGAAATACGAGGCACCATTGGTGCCGATGCTGAAGCGAATGCCGACAGCATTATCACTGCATTGCGTGATGCTTTTAAAAACGAACACTCTGCTGCGATTATCTTGCGCCTCAACACGCCGGGCGGTAGCCCAGTGCAGGCAGGGTATGTGAATGATGAGATTAAACGCCTGCGCAACCAACATCCCAATAAGCCTGTTTATGCAGTGATTACCGATATGTGCGCCTCTGGTGGTTATTACATTGCCGCCGCCGCAGATGAAATCTACGCCGACAAAGCAAGCCTTGTGGGCTCGATTGGTGTGGTGATGAACGGCTTCGGCTTTGTGGATGCGATGGATAAACTTGGCATTGAACGCCGCATGATGACTGCCGGGGAGAACAAAGGGTTTTTAGACCCATTCTCACCGCTCAAGGCTGAGGATGAAAAGCATATTAAAAGCTTGCTGGGGTCCATCCATCAGCAATTTATTGATGTCGTGAAAGAGGGGCGTGGTGATAGACTCAAAGATGACCCCGCCATCTTTAGCGGCCTCGTCTGGACGGGAGAGCAAGCGATTGAGGTCGGCTTGGTTGATGCGCTTGGCAGTAGTAGTTATGTCGCACGCGAAATTGTGGGTGCCGATAAAATTGTTGATTACACTTATGACCAGCCGGTGATTGAACGTTTTTTTGAACGTTTTGGAGCCTCCGTAGCAAGCGGCATCTCTTCAACGATGAATGATATCTGGCGCTAAATGTAGTGGTGCTGATTAACGAAGTGGGCAGCGTGCCCATTGCATACTTTAGACGCAAGACGCGAGTTCATGAATCAATCAAAGGCATCCTTAGATGCAAGGTGCGAGTTGGTAAGTTACCCAGAGGCTTTGGGCTTTACTGTTACCTCAGTAGCCTTGCTTTGCTGCAAAAGAACAGTCGCCACCACTGAAATTAATATACCGGGCATGATAGCAATTGCTATGGGCTCTCCATCAATAACGAGCAACAGTGTGGCGATTAATGCTGGATTCAGGTAGAAGTACGCGTTTACCCGAGTCGGCCCAAGTACGACGGTAGTGGTTTGATAGAGGTAAGCTGTCGCAAGCGTCGCCGCTACGATGAGGTGCGCCATCTGTA
>JALSHQ010000307.1 GCA_026982145.1 Gammaproteobacteria bacterium
TCATCACTATGGATATCGAGATGCCCGTAATGGATGGCATTACTGCAACGAAAAGAATTATGGCGATAGTACCAACGCCCATTTTAATGTTTTCTTCGCTAACGACTGAAGGCGCAAATGCAACATTTGAGGCGCTGGATGCTGGAGCGGTTGATTTTTTACCCAAAAAAATTGATGACATTTCTAGTGATAGAGATACAGCAAAGCGACTATTGTGCGCGCGCGTTAGAGTGCTGGGTGCAAGGGGTTTGTCGCTGGTAAAACCGCCGTCGGCAGATCAGAGCTTGAATAGGGAGGGTCGTTCTCGTTGGCAAAAGACATCGTTACGTGCTATCAGCACGAAGCCTAGCCTGAAAGAATATAAGTTAATTGCGATTGGTACCTCAACGGGTGGGCCGGTAGCATTGCAACAAGTGTTGACCAAAATTCCGGCAGGATTTCCGCTGCCCATTATGATTATTCAACATATGCCGGCAAGTTTTACCCTCTCATTTTCAGAGCGGCTCGACTCATTGTGCAATATCAATGTTAAGCAGGCAGCGCACGGAGAGGAAATTATCCCTGGAACCGCCTATATCGCCCCGGGTGGCGCACAGATGTTGGTTAGCAAAGAGAGTGGCCGCATGGTGGTTAAAATTGAAGAGAGCGCTCAAAGCGAGACCTACAAGCCGAGTGTTGATATCACATTTTCATCCATTGCTAAGGCCGGTTTATCAAATGTATTAGCGATAGTATTGACGGGTATGGGTGCCGATGGGCGAGAAGGGGCTCGACTACTGAAGCAGAAAGGTGCTGCCATCTGGGCGCAGGATGAAAAAAGCTGTGTGATTTATGGCATGCCGATGGCAATTGTTGAAGCGGGTATTGCAGACAAAGTGCTATCGCTCGATGAAATTTCAACACTGTTTGAAAAGGAGTTGTAAGCAATGGACATGATGACCATTGCGGGCATTATTCTTGCGGCTATTGCGATCTTGGGCGGTAATCATCTTGAAGGGGGGCTCCTTTCAGCGCTGATACTGCCGGTTGCTTTTCTGATTGTGGGTGGAGGCACACTGGCCTGTCTGCTTGTGCAGACACCGATGGATACTTTCATGAAGTCACTCAAGATGACCCGTTGGATGATCTTTCCTCCAAAATTAGCAGCTGTCGAAGCAGTCGAGAAAATTATTAACTGGAGTAACATCGCACGTAAAGAGGGGCTTCTCGGGTTGGAGGCGCTAGCCGAGAACGAGCCCGACCTGTTTGCTCGGAAAGGGTTACAGCTATTGGTTGACGGCAGTGAGCCTGATGCCATTCGAGGCATTATGGAGGTCGAACTGGACACCAAAGAATACCACGACACCCAGGCGGCAAAGGTGTGGGAGGGGATGGGAGGCTATGCGCCTACTATTGGGATTATCGGTGCGGTGATGGGCTTGATCACTGTGATGCAGAATCTTTCTGATCCAAGCAAGCTAGGTTCCGGTATTGCGGTGGCATTTGTGGCGACAATTTATGGTGTAGGGCTCGCCAATATTTTCTTTTTGCCTATGGCGAACAAAATGAAATCCATTATTCATGATCAAACAAAATTCCGCGAGATGATCATTGAAGGGGTGGTGGCCATTGCAGAAGGAGAAAATCCAAGGAGTATTGAAACTAAGCTTCAGGGCTTTATTCATTAGTAGTGAAGTTGAATGGCACGCAAAAAAAAGCATGAGGAACACGAAAATCATGAGCGTTGGCTTGTCTCATATGCTGATTTTATCACGCTTTTATTTGCATTTTTTGTGGTGATGTATTCAGTTTCATCAGTGAATGAAGGTAAGTATCGGGTGCTGTCCGATTCGATGGTGGCTGCATTTAAAAGTTCAAACAAATCACTTAAGCCAATTCAAATTGGTAAGGCAGCGCGCTCTCAGCAGTCATCCAGTCTAGAGTTTAAGGAGACTGGCTTGCCCATAAAAGTACCTGAAGGCCCCGCTTCGATCCCATCGAGGGCGAATAAAATAGAGGGTGAAAGTTCGCAACAGGAGGTGGATTTTTCCGAGTTTCCAA
>JALSHQ010000308.1 GCA_026982145.1 Gammaproteobacteria bacterium
GGGCGCGGTAACCGGGCTTTATAATTCGCTCTAGCGCCCAGTCATGCATGATTGTGCTTTGGTGCTTTACCCATGCATTGATATTATTAACTTCATCCATCACCTCATCGGCCAACACAAGCTCATTCCACTCAAGAGTGCTGTTTATCCGTTTTGCAGGAAAGGAAGCGCTGAAATCAGGGTGCTGATAAGGTCGCCCTGTACAACGATTAACGATATCGCTGCTTATGCTCAAGCGACCACTCAATACCGGTTCTTGATCAGTACGATCTTCCAGTGACAACAGACCATGTACGGCAAAGGTGTGTGTCTCGTCAAAATAGCGCATCATCTCAATACGCTTATTGATGTCGGTTCCTGTCAGTATAAAGGCCGCCGTTTCCCCTGTCGGTAAAAAGCCACCATGAACATTCCCTTTCCACCCTCCGAACTCAGTATAAGCACGCCCAGTATTTACATTACTGATGAACAAGGTATCTAATGCTTGAGGTCGAAGATGCGGGATTAATGCCAGAATCATAATCAAACGCTCATTGAATGTTAGCTCATACTCATCAAGCAGCACTGCATATTCTGAGCAACCGGGTTTAACGGGGGGTGGCATGATTTCATAAATTGACCCGAACTCACATTCCTGCTCAAAATAGAGCCTAATACGAGCATCAAGCAATCGAGTGAACCAGTTAATCTCATCCTCAATAAAATTGGGTGCGGTTTTGGTTTTCATAGGTATACTTTAGCTAACGCCACTCCACGTGAATGACACTATTCATCCACCCATGTTTTATGGTTGAGTAGCTCCACGGTAAATGGTCAAGCAAAACATCATAGCTACGCGGCTCTATCATTAGGTGCCAGCTATCACCTTTTCTTGTCAACACAGCTTCACGCTGAAGAAATGACTCTCGTAGAGCTTCTATAGAGGTATTGCCGATCTTTGACCACTTTTCAATCATCGAAAGCAACAGGCTATCGGTCAACGCCTTTTCATTATCCGTTAGGAATATATCCCTAGTCACTGGGCGCTCTAATTCAATTCCACAAATCAACTTATTCAGCACCATCATATATTCAGGTGCAGCATCACTCCCATTCACAGAATACTGCAAAAGACGCACAGCACGTTCGCGAGCAATACTTCCAGAAAATGCTCCATTAACAGTAAAACCAATGCGCTCAAACAACATAGGTAAATACGGTGCCAGCAAAACCTGCCCCGCATTTTCGATATAAATTGTGGCCTTATCATCGCTGGAGAATGATTTTGGTTTTATTGCTAATTTATGACCACCCTCTATATCTAATTGGGTCTGATTAAGGCGCTCATCAAATAACTCTTGCAAAACTTCAACTACAACCTGTTTAGTATAATGATCGAGTGAATTCCCTCTCTGTAACTCGGCAATAATTTTGGCATATTGGAATAGGGCCGCTTTCTCCGAGTACTCTACTAGCCGACTGCCCAGTAACTTAATAAAAATATTCGGTGCAAGCTGCTGGCCATCGAACAAGTATCTGCGGTAGAAACGACTAAATTCATCTTGATAACGCTTGCTGCAGCCATGTGGGAAATTGATTTTAAAAGCATTAATTAGGCAATCTGCATAAGGGCGTAATGAGTGACTCTGCTCCGGCTCAATTTTAACCCCAGAAGCCTCTATTAGCTCATGTATGATGGCGTGTAATTCACTGACATGTGAACCCTGATTAGGAAGAGTAGCCAGCCACTGGCGCATCGCGACTATTAGTTCGTAATATGAACTATTATGGTGTGCTGCCATCTCCCGGAGCATGCTTCTGCAATATTCTTTTTTGTTAAAGTGACTACCTCGCTCCACAAAAAAGAAGCTTAAGGTGAACTCCCATAAAACATGGCTGCCGCTCAATACCGAGTCATGCCTCTCTACGCTCTGCCCCTCAGTAAAGGCTTTACTTGCAAACTGCCCACGATGGAAGATCGTAATACTCTTTCTTATAAAGTTAGCTGAACCCGCCGAAATCAGATCAATTAACCTACCTAG
>JALSHQ010000309.1 GCA_026982145.1 Gammaproteobacteria bacterium
ATCAAACTCGACATTCAGATTGAGCGCACCCGTGACAAAAGCCACGGTGACTTCGCCTGCAACATTGCGTTGATGCTGGCCAAACAGGCGCGCTGCAAACCGCGCGATTTGGCACAGAAGATTGTCACCGCACTGCCCACATCAGAGATACTCAAAAGCATTGAGATCGCCGGCCCCGGCTTCATTAACTTTTTTATCAATGATGGCGCCACGCGTGCGGTCATCAACAAGATTTTTGAAGCGGGTGAAGCCTTTGGGCACAGCACTGTTGGTGCAGGAAAACGGGTACAGGTCGAGTTTGTTTCAGCTAACCCCACCGGCCCACTGCATGTCGGCCACGGCCGTGGCGCCGCTTATGGAGCCACGGTCGCAGATCTACTCGCCGCCGTCGGCTTCAAAGTGCACCGCGAATACTATGTTAACGATGCTGGGCGGCAGATGAACATCCTCGCTGCCAGCACTTGGCTGCGTTACCTTGAAGGGTGCGGTGAGGCGATCACCTTTCCCGTCAATGGCTATAAAGGGCAGTACATCTACGACATTGCCGCAGCACTAAAACAGACCCACGGTGACTCACTGAAACAGCCCGCCGAAAAAGTGATGCGTGATCTCCCCGTTGATGAAAATGAAACGGGTGGCGATAAAGAGCTGCACATCGATGCGCTGGTCGAGCGCGCCAAAACCCTGCTGGGTGATGAGCACTATCGCACGGTTTTCGATGCTGCACTCAACACCATTCTGAAAGACATTCGTGAAGACCTGCAAGAGTTTGGAGTGGTGTATGAGGCGTGGTTTTCAGAAAATTCACTGGTTGAATCTGGTGCTATCGATCGCGCCATTGAGCGCCTAAAAGCAAGCGGCCACCTCTATCAGGAACAGGGAGCGTGGTGGTTTCGCTCTACCGATTTTGGGGATGAGAAAGATCGCGTGGTGGTGCGTGAAAATGGTCAAGCGACCTACTTCGCCTCCGATATCGCCTACCATATGGAGAAGCTAGAACGCGGCTTCGATCGTGTCATCGATGTCTGGGGTGCCGACCATCACGGCTATGTGCCCCGCGTTAAAGCGGCACTACAAGCACTGGGGGATGATGTCGATAAACTCGACGTACTGCTGGTGCAGTTTGCGATTCTCTATCGTGGTGGCAAAAAAGCTCAGATGTCTACGCGTAGTGGCGAATTTGTGACCCTACGCCAACTGCGTGAAGAGGTCGGTAATGATGCCGCGCGTTTCTTCTATGTGCTGCGCAAATGCGAACAGCATATGGATTTCGACCTCGACCTTGCCAAGTCTCAATCGAATGACAACCCGGTTTACTATATTCAGTATGCACATGCGCGTATTTGCAGTGTCATGCGTCAACTAAATGAGAAGGGACTCACATGGCAACAACCCGATGAACCCTCACTCGCGCGGCTCGATAATGAGCATGAGCAAGGGTTGATCTCACGCCTCTCACGCTACGCCGAAGTGGTTGAAACTGCGGCGCTGGCACATGAGCCCCACCAGCTCGCATACTACCTACGCGATCTGGCCAACGATTTTCACACCTACTACAACGCGCATCAATTTATCGTGGATGATGCCGCGCTACGCAATGCGCGTATCGGGTTAATCACCGCAACTCGCCAAGTGATCAGTAACGGTCTTGGCCTGTTAGGTGTTAGCGCACCTGAAAAGATGTAGCTGTGACAAAAGATTATAAATCGAACAGAAGAAAAAAAGCGCCAGCAAAAAAGAGCGCCAGTATCGGCTGGGGCTCATTGCTAACAGGCATGGTCATCGGGCTAGTGATCGGACTTAGTACTTATCTCTATGTAGAATTTAACAAGCCCGCTGCTGAGGTGAACAGCGCTTCTGCAATAACAGAGACTCAACCCGCCATTACGACAAACAAACCTACGAGCGATGAAATAGCCCCTGAAAAATCTCGCTTTGATTTTTATACCTTGCTGCCCGAGATGGAGATTTTCATCCCTGAGCCAGATGAAAAAGCCG
>JALSHQ010000310.1 GCA_026982145.1 Gammaproteobacteria bacterium
GCGCGGAGAGTTAGATAGCGAAAAGCCGACCTCAAAAGTGATTGCCTATATTGGTCAGCCCTCATGATGTTAGTTCGCCTAAATTATCGCGGTTTCACCTTGATTGAGTTACTGGTGGCGATGGCGCTTTTCTCAGTGGTAGCACTGATGGCTTACGGTGGTCTGGATACTGTTTTGCAGGCGCGCAAACTGGGTGACGAACATGCGATGAAACTGGCAGCACTACAGACTTCATTTGCAATCCTTGAACGTGATATTGAGCAAGCGGTTAATCGCCCGATTCGTGATAATTATGGTGACGTGCAGCCCGCGATGATCGGTAATAACAACACCCTAGAGTTTACCCGTAATGGCCGACGCAACCCCGGAAATTTTAGTCGTAGCCATCTGCAACGCATCACTTACGGCGTTGAAGATGAGCAGTTGATGCGCGCCAGTTGGCAGATGTTGGACCGCGCGCAAGATAGTGATTCAGCCGCAGGCCCGCTATTTGACGGGGTCGAGAAGATCGAGTTCAGCTATCTTGATGACCAAATGAGATGGCAGAACGAGTGGCCGGTAAGAAACCTAACGCAGAAGGATGCGCCCGCACCGGGATTGCCGAGAGCGATAGAGTTGATTATTGAGAGTAATGAATGGGGTGAAATTCGGCGCATGTTTCGTGTTGCAGGGGTGGCACCCAAAGCGCCGCCGCCTACAGGTAGCGGCTCATGATGAGTCGCTTACCCGCTCAGCGCGGTGCCGCATTGATTACGGCAATTTTGATCACTGCGATTGCGACGATCGCTGCGGTGGCGATGGCCTCGCGTCAGCACCTTGATATTCGTCGTACCAGCAATGTGATCGAGTCATCACAGGCCTACCTGTTTGCACTGGGCGCTGAAGAGTGGGGGCGGCAGATCTTGATTCGCGACGGTAAAGATAACAAAGTGGATCATCTCGAAGAGCCTTGGGCGACAACGCTACCGCCGATTGATGTTGAAGGGGGGCGCGTTGCGGGGAAGATCGAAGATCTGCAAGGGCGTTTTAATCTCAATAATTTGGTAAAAGATAAACAGCCGAGTCAGGCTGATGTGGCGCGATTTCAGCGTCTGCTGCGCCAGCTTGCGCTTGATGATGCACTGGCACAAGCCGTGCTTGACTGGATTGATGAAAATGAAGATGTCTCGATTCCCGGCGGTGCGGAGGATTTTGAATACCTCGGGCGAACGCCCCCCTATCGCACCCCGAACGGTATGATGGCCAGCACGAGCGAGCTGTTGCTGATCAAAGGCATTGACCGCACGGCTTATAACGCACTGCTGCCTTATGTGACAGTCTTGCCCGAATATACTGCGATCAATGTAAACACGGCCAGTGTCGAACTATTAATGGCGTTGGTGGATGGCTTAACACAGTCAGAGGCCGATCAATTGATTGAGGCGCGCGGTGAAAACGGCTTTGCGACAGTTGCAGACTTTGTAAACCATGCCGCCATCGCCGGGCGCATCACCGATAATAGCGCCCTCAGTGTGCAGACAAAATACTTTATAATAAACGCAGCGTCTGAATTTGGGCGTGGTCGGGCAAATCTGTATAGTCTGATGGTGAGAGACGATAAAGCAAACGTGGAAGTGGCAATGCGCGCACAGGGTGTCTATTAATGCAGTCGAAGTTTTATATACGGCTCACCACTGATAGTGATGTTACCGGGTTGCGCACCTTGCGTGTTGCCGATGATGATACGCAGCCCATTTCAACAGAGACAGCATTAACTGATCTGGCTGAGGCCTCCAGTGGTTGCCGCATTATCGTTATTGTTCCGAGTATGGAGTTGATATTGATGTCGGCGACCGTGCCGAGTCGAAACCGTCAGCGCATTCTCAGTGCAGTTCCCTATCTGCTTGAAGAGCAGTTAGCCAGCGATGTTGAGCAGCTTCACTTTGTGATTGGCACCCCAGACGCCGCCGGACAGCTTGCAACCGCCGTCGTTGAGCACCAAAAGATGA
>JALSHQ010000311.1 GCA_026982145.1 Gammaproteobacteria bacterium
TCTCAAAGGCGTTAGAACATGTCAGTGATGATACTCAGGTAATCGTGACCCATGAGGCGGAGGCTGTTTTGGCCGCCGATCGGGTGGTACTGCCAGGCGTGGGCGCCTTACAGGATTGCGTGAGTGAGCTTCAGCGCCTAGGACTGGATGACGTGATCAAAGAGACAGTGCGCAATAAACCTTTTTTAGGCATCTGCTTGGGTATGCAAGCCTTGCTTGATAGCAGTGCGGAAAACGGGGGCACCGAGGCGTTGGGTATCATCCCGGGTGAGGCGTCCCATTTTACCGATCAGTTAAAAATAGTGCCCGGAACCGAGGGACTCAAAGTGCCGCACATGGGGTGGAATCAAGTGCATCAGGTGGGTTCGCACCCGATGTGGCAGGGGATCGCACAGGCGAGCCGCTTCTATTTTGTACACAGTTATTATGTAACACCGCAGAGCGATGCCGTGGTCGCAGCAACCACCCCTTACGGTTTTGATTTCACCTCGGTGATTGAGCAGGAAAATATTTTTGCAGTACAGTTTCACCCCGAAAAGAGTCAGCATGCAGGGCTTGCACTGCTGGCCAATTTTCTAAATTGGGATGGAAGCCGCTAATGACCATAACGCTAGCTAACTTGTTTGAGGAACAACCATGTTAATGATACCCGCCATTGATCTTAAAGATGGGAAATGTGTGCGCCTGCGACAGGGGCGGATGGATGACAACACGGTATTCTCGGATGACCCAGTAGCCGTTGCAGGGCGTTGGGCTGAAGCCGGTGCACGTCGCCTTCATCTAGTAGACCTCAACGGTGCCATTGAGGGCAAGCCGCAAAATGCGAGTGTGATTCATGACATTGCAGAAGCCTACCCTGATCTGCCCATTCAGGTCGGCGGGGGGATTCGCGATGAAGACACTATTCAGGCCTATCTAGAAGCGGGCGTGAGTTATGTGATTATCGGCACCAGTGCGGTGAACGAGCCCCATTTTGTGGGGGATGTGTGCAGCGCTTTTCCCGGCCATATTATCGTAGGGCTCGATGCCAAGAACGGCAAGGTCGCGATTAATGGCTGGTCCAAACTTTCACACCACGATGTGATTGACATGGCGCAGCACTTTGAGCGCGACGGGGTTGAGGCGATCATCTTTACTGATATCAGCCGTGACGGCATGATGGGCGGCGTCAACATTGAGTCGACGGTGGCACTGGCGCAGGCGATCACCATTCCGGTTATTGCTTCCGGTGGGATCAGTTCGTTGGATGATATTCGAGCCCTAGGTGAAGTGTCGGAAGAGGGCATCATCGGCGCGGTGATCGGGCGCGCACTTTATGAAGACGCTTTTGACTTCGCTGAGTGCCAGAAGTTGGCTGATACTTTTGCTAAATAACACTGCTTTAAAGTTAACGAGCCTAGCATGAGCCTTGCCAAGCGTATTATCCCTTGCCTTGATGTTGATGATGGGCGCGTCGTCAAAGGGGTGCAGTTCGTCGATATACTCGATGCGGGTGACCCGGTTGAAGTGGCGCGCCGTTATGATGAGCAAGGTGCAGACGAGCTAGTCTTCCTAGATATCACGGCCAGTTCTGACGAGCGCGAAACCATGGTGCATGTGGTCGAAGAGGTGGCGAGCCAAGTCTTTATTCCGCTGACTGTAGGGGGCGGCATTCGTGAACTGAGTGATATTCGGCGCATGCTGAATGCCGGTGCCGATAAAGTGGGGATCAACACCACTGCCGTCAATAACCCCGACTTTGTGCGCCAAGCAGCCGAGCGCTTTGGCTCACAGTGCATTGTGGTGGCGATCGACGCCAAGCAGGTGGGCGATGGCCAATGGGAAATTTTTACCCACGGTGGTCGCACCGCGACGGGTATCGATGCCGTCGAATGGGCAAAGAAAATGGCCGACTATGGTGCCGGTGAGATTCTCTTAACCAGTATGGATCGAGACGGCACACGCAATGGTTTTGACCTAGCGCTGACCCGCGCCATCAGCGA
>JALSHQ010000312.1 GCA_026982145.1 Gammaproteobacteria bacterium
AACACAGATACAACGACAACATTGGATGTGTGGTGTGAATATAGGTTTAACGCCCCTCCTTGGCAGGGTTAGTGAGATAGTAAGGGCATTTATCGGGGGCGAGGTTGTGTGCAGAAGTGATCGCAAACGGCATTTAGCGTTTACACGGCGCGAGTCGCTGGTTTTCTATTTACGGAGCGGGTGTTTACGTGCTGTTCTGTTTGCTCTGCTCTGGTGGATACTGACTGATGGCGCAACGGATTCATGGCTGGTCGGCACGCCAGTGATACTATTTGCAGCGCTGGTCAGTGTGCTGTTGCTGCCTCCTTCTTCTTGGTCCTTAATGGGAGTCGCACGTTTTGTGCCTTTTTTTCTCTGGCGTTCCCTGTACGGCGGCGTGGATGTGGCCAAGCGAGCGCTGCATCCCCAGCTACCCATCTCACCGGCGTTGTTTGATCACCACTGGCGGTTGCCGCCGGGGTTGCCGCGAGTGCTTATGACCAACACAGTCAGCCTGCTGCCAGGCACCTTGAGCGCTGAACTCGGCGCGAATAGTCTGCAAGTGCATGTGCTCGACAAACGGAAAGATTTCTTGTCAGAGCTCGAGAAGGTAGAGCAAAGAGTGGCCGCGATGTTCGGCATCTCTTTGCCTCCATCCAGAGGAGGTGAATGAAATGAAAAGATTCAATAATATTCTTTGTGTGATGGGGTCAGGGGCGGGACAAGAACTCGCGCTGGAACGCGCGGTCACGCTGGCTGAAAACAATCAAGCGAGCCTAGTGGTTATCAGCGTGGCCGAGCGCGTCACTGCCGGTATTGGAGTGCCGGAAGGCGGTTTGGTTTCTGCGGATATGCAGGCAGCAATCGTCAGTACGCATGAGCAGGAGCTGGACTCCCTGATAGCGCCTTACCACCAGCGGATCAACATACAGGCCAAGGTGCTGATCGGCACGCCGTTTCTGGAAATTATTCGGGAGGTGCTGCGCAGCGAGCGCGATCTGGTGATTAAAACCGCTGAAACATGGGAGTGGCAGAATCACCTGTTTAGCAGTGACGATATGCATCTGTTACGCAAGTGCCCGAGCGCAGTATGGCTCATCAAGCCTCAAGCAAAAAAAGCCTATCGGCGGATTCTAGTGGCGGTGGATGTAGACGATGCCTACCCTCCAGAGGAGATGGAATCGCGCCGCATATTGAATCGACAACTTCTTAATATGGCCAGCTCTCTGGCGCTGGCGGACTTGGCTGATCTTCATGTTGTCCATGTGTGGGATGCAATTGGCGAGCGCATTATGCACGGTACGGTCATGCGTACGCCAGAGGAGAAGGTCACGGCCTATGTTGAGCAAGAGAGGCGGCATCATGCGGCTAACCTCGATGGTTTACTGCGAGAGGTGGGGGCTTTTGTGGGGTCGGATGCACTGGGTTACATTAAACCTCAAACACACCTCGTGAAGGGTTGGGCGCGTAAAGAGATACCGGCGCTGGCCAAACAAATTGAGGCCGATCTTGTTGTGATGGGGACGGTGGCTCGCACCGGTGTGCCGGGGTTCATTGTGGGCAATACCGCAGAGACGATCCTAAACCAGATCGATTGCTCCGTACTCGCGATCAAGCCCTCCGGCTTTGTAACACCGGTCACGCTGGAAGAGTGAGTCCATATGGAGATGCTTTACTTAGCGCTGGCATTATTCCTGTTGTTGAACCTCGTGGCTGGAATGTGGCGCGTGCTGCGCGGGCCAACAGCGGCTGATCGCATGTTGGCAGCGCAGTTGTTTGGCACCACATCGGTAGCGGTATTGCTGCTGCTTGCACAAGCCGAAGCGTTGGCTGCCTTGCGCGATGTGGCGTTGATATTCGCCTTGCTGGCGGCCGTCACGGCGGTGGCGTTTGTGCGTCGTGCCTGGCATGAGCGCGTCACGCAGCAAGATCATGGCTGATCTGCTCACCACCACTTTATTGATTGCCGGAAGCCTATTTTTTATGGCGGGAAACCTT
>JALSHQ010000313.1 GCA_026982145.1 Gammaproteobacteria bacterium
TTAATCTGTTTGAATAGATCAATATCGAGCGCAATAAGTGAGAGCGGTGTGTTGTGGCGGCGTGCTAATTCGATCTCACGATTAACAGCCGTGTTCATCGCGGCGCGATTGTTAGCGCCGGTGAGAGGGTCGCGTAGCGCGGCTGTCAATGCCCCTTTATATAAAAGAGCATTGCGCAGTGGATAAACTAGGCTGCAAAGGAGCTGCTCAAGCAGTATCATCTCCTGATGGGTGAATCTTTTTTTGCGGGTAATCGTGAGTTTCCCCAGCGATTGCCCTGCAGCAACCAGTTGATAGGAGCATGAGTGCTTCGCTGCGTTGCCAATTTCTAGTTGGATGCTCTGTGTCTCATGTTCATAGAGAATACTTTGATGCGGAATCATCACGCTAATCTCTTGTGAGAAGATCTCAATCAGGGCATCGCTGTCTAGGGTTGTCTGCAATACGCTAATAATCTGCAGCGCTCTATTTAAGCCCTCCTCTCCCGACTCGCTCTCCATCGCACCAGACATCAATGTCAGGTTGCCAAGCTCGTTGACCATATCCTTGTCATTCTGTTGTATTTGCGGGGTGGGCATTTTCGAACCTCCTCGTTTGTGCCTGCACGTTCCTGATGCAATATGCATGGAGTATGCCAAGGTGTATCTCAATGCCATTTAGAGCGCTAACGCCACTAAAATATCTTTATTACACATGAGCTTACAGTTGTGAAATCTGTAGAACTTGTGGTGGTCAATATTTTGACTTTTCATGGTGGGTTGAGAAAGTGGCAAAAAATGGCGTCCGGAATTTGTTACAGGTGGGGGTGATTCATGAATAGTGCTAGTCTGAAATTTGGGTGTTAATGGATTAACACCTCACATCACAGGGAGAAAACAGCATGCTAGGGCAGGTGATCAGGAGTCAGGAGGAGCTATGCGTGGCACTCTCATTGCCAACATCCATCGCGCATCAGCCGTTAGGTGAAATTCTTGTTATGCATCATAAGCTTATTAGCCGTAGCCAGTTAAATGAGTTGCTGCAACAGCAGAAAAAGGGCATTCAGAAACGCTTAGGCGTGATGTTGGTTGATCAAGGGCTTGTTTCGCAAGAACAGGTCTATTTAGCATTGGCAGTGAAATTTGGTATTCCGTATGTCCGCTTGGAGGAGTTCGAAATCTCGAGTGATGTGCTGCTGCGCATCTCTGCTGAGGTGGCGTTGCGTTATAACATTATGCCTTTAGCCGTGCTGGAGAAACGGCTAGTGGTTGCGATGGAGAATCCGGTCGATCTGAGTAGTCTCGAAGCGTTAACCTTTACCATTAATTTGAAGCTTGAGGCCGTTATCGCACCACTGCGTGACATCACAGTGGCACAGAGTAAGTATTACAGCCGCTTTGATGAATACGAAGCGCTGAAAGATAAACATTTAGCGCCGCTGACATATCATGCAGGGTCACCAGATTCCATGCGTGGTGTAGAGGTGCTGGCGCGTAAAAAGCCGTTGGTCAGGCTATTCAGTGCGATCGTGTTACAAGGGGTTGTGCGCGGCGCTTCTGATATCAACATCCGCCCGGGAAAAGAGAACATCAGAGTCTATTATCGAGTGGATGGGCAGTTGCAATTTGCACGTGCGATGGATAAATCGCTGCTACGCCCACTGGTGTGTCGTATCAAAGTACTGGCTGCGATGGACATTGCCGAGCGCCGCCTGCCGCAGGATGGCCATGTTTCACTGATGCGTGGTAAACGCCATATCGACTTGCGAGTCTCCATCATACCTACGATTGATGGAGAAAGTGTTGTGATCCGTATTCTCGATAAAGAAGTCGGCGTGAAATCATTTGCTCGTTTGGGGCTTGAAGCTAGCGCAAAGAAAAAGATTTTGGCATTACTGGCAAAGCAACGTGGCCTGTTTTTAGTGGTGGGGGCGACGGGG
>JALSHQ010000314.1 GCA_026982145.1 Gammaproteobacteria bacterium
GAAGGCTGCAGAAGATAACGACAAGGCGTCGGCACAATTATTGCGTATGAGTTAGTAGGCCGCTGCAATTTAAGTAGACCAGATTAAAGAGGATGATGTTATGACAAGCCAAGCACTATGGATTGCAAAGACAGGACTCGATGCACAGCAGACACGTATGTCTGTGATCTCGAATAACCTTGCCAACGTAAACACCACCGGGTTTAAGCGCGGACGTGCTGTCTTTGAAGACCTTCTCTATCAAAACGTACGTCAGGTAGGCGCTCAGTCCTCACAGGACACTCAATTACCAACGGGGTTGATGCTGGGCACCGGTGTGCGCACCGTAGCAACTGAGAAGCTTTTTACCCAAGGTAACAGCATCGAAACGAAAAGCCCATTGGATATGAGTATTCAGGGACGAGGGTTTTTCCAGATTCAGCTGCCAGATGGCACACAAGCCTACACACGCGATGGTTCATTTCACCTCGATGCACAGGGGCAAATTGTGAATGCAAACGGCAATGTTTTGCAGCCCGCCATTACCATTCCTGAGAACTCCTTAAGCATTAGCATCGGTACCGATGGGAGTGTCAGCGTGATGCAACAGGGTGACTCATCGCCTACTAATGTTGGCAATATTCAGTTGGCTGATTTCATCAATCCAACGGGACTGCAACCCATGGGGCAGAACTTGTTGTTGGAGTCGGCAGCCAGTGGCTCGCCACAAACCGGTACACCTGGCATTACAGGGATCGGCACCCTTTCCCAGGGCACGCTCGAAACTTCTAATGTGAATGTGGTTGAAGAGCTTGTAGGGATGATCGAAGCGCAGCGCGCCTATGAAATGAATTCAAAAGCAATATCGGCCTCAGATCGAATGTTGCAATTTATAAACAACAATCTTTAAACGCAGTTGAACTAACGTGCTTCATAAAAAGGCAAGGCAGATGAGACGGCTCAATATTAAGTTGGTGATCATAGTCGGAGCAGTGTTATTGGCAGGTTGCGCCTCTCCACCAAAAAACAAGATTGCTACCGCAGAAGAGATCTTTGCGATGGCACCGACTCAACGGGTCGATAATGGTGCGATATTCCAATTGAATCGGGGCATTGCCCTGTATGAAGACAATAAGGCTAGGAATATAGGCGATATGATCACCATCGTACTGTCAGAGAAAACAAATGCCACTAAATCTGCTAGCACCAATACCTCAAAAGATAACTCGATCGACGTGACTAATCCAACGTTATTAGGGCTGCCAACAGCATTTAGCTCATCCCTGTTAAGTAGCCGAGCAATGAGCTTGGCCTCAACACTGGAATCAAGTAAAAGTTTCGCAGGTGATGGAGATAGCTCACAAAGCAATCAGCTAACCGGCAGTGTCACAGCTTTAGTCACGGCTGTTTTGCCGAATGGTTACCTGCGTATCGAAGGTGAAAAAAATATTAATATCAATCAGGGTGATGAATATATCCGTATTAAAGGGATTATTCGCCCAGTTGATATCCGTTCAGACAACACCATTTCATCGACTCAAGTCGCTAATGCCGAGATCTCTTATGGTGGTAGCGGTGTGATAGCGAGCTCAAATGATATGGGGTGGTTGGGTAAATTTTTTAATAGCACATGGTGGCCTTTCTAATGCCGTGCGGGCTATTTTATGCGTAACATAAAGGAAGTGAAGTGATGAAAAAAGCAGTAATCACATCCATTTTATTTGCCACGATGCTACTCGTTAATGTGGCGCAGGCAGAAAGAATCAAAGATATCTCTTCGGTCTCAGGTGTGCGAGATAATCAATTGGTTGGATACGGGCTAGTGGTGGGGCTGGATGGCACTGGTGACCAAACCAGCCAGACGCCCTTCACGATTCAAAGCATGATGAGCATGCTGGCTCAATTTGGCATAACACTGCCGCCGGGTA
>JALSHQ010000315.1 GCA_026982145.1 Gammaproteobacteria bacterium
ACCATAGGCTTCTAGTTTTTTTGCACCGACACCTGAGATTAAACCGAGTTGTTCAAGCGTCTGCGGCCTGCGATCCACCATCTCCATCAATGTGGCATCGTGAAAAATCATGTAAGCAGCGATGCCCTGTTCGGTGGCAAGCTGTTTACGTTTGTCACGCAGTGCATCCCAGAATTCAGTGTCGGCAGCTTTACCAAAAGGTGTTTTCGAACGCTGTTTGCCAGAGGCCGACTTTTTAGTGACCTTGCGCAGGTGCAGCTCTGTTTCACCACGCAGTACCGGGCGGCTCTCGTGGGTGAGGCGGAGGCCACCATGCCCTTCGAGGTCAACACTTAACAGCCCACGCGAAATCAGTTGGCGATAGAGCGTGCGCCACTCAACGGCGCTATGTTCTTTGCCAATGCCATAGGTACTCAACTGGTCGTGAGCAAACTGTTTGATGCGGTCCGCATCACTGCCACGCAACACATCAATCAGATAATTCACCCCAAAGCGCTGGCCGGTACGGTGTACACAGGACAACGCTTTCTGTGCTGCAACGGTCGCATCCCAGGTTTCGGGGGGAGTCAAACAGTTATCGCAGTTGCCACAAGGTAGCTCAAGGTGGTCCCCAAAGTAACTTAACAACGCCTGACGACGACAGGTGGTGAGTTCACACAGCCCCAGCATCGCATCGAGCTTATGGCGTTCGACCCGCTTAAAAGTCTCATTGGCATCTGACCCCTCCTGCATCTGGCGCAAGGTGATCACATCCTGCAGTCCATAAGACATCCAGGTATCGGACGGCAGCCCATCGCGCCCTGCCCTGCCCGTTTCTTGATAGTAGGCTTCGATACTTTTGGGGAGATTAAGATGTGCCACAAAGCGCACGTCTGGTTTATCGATCCCCATACCAAAAGCAATCGTGGCCACAATAATAATGCCCTCTTCGCGCAGGAAACGTGCCTGATGTTGTTGGCGCACATCGTTACTGTGCCCGGCGTGATAAGGGAGCGCCTTTAATCCTTTGCGACTCAACCACGCGGCAGTGTCATCGACCCGTTTTCTTGAAAGGCAGTAGACGATGCCCGCTTCACCATCATGCTCATTGCGAATAAAACGGTAGAGCTGTTCACGTGCGTTGCCACTATTCTCTGCAATGCGGTACTGAATATTGGGGCGATCAAAACCGTTGTTGTAGAGCGCGGCATTGTGCAGCGAGAGACGTTCGATAATCTCTTTGCGTGTCGTCTCATCGGCGGTGGCGGTGAGCGCAATCCGTGGGATTTTTGGGAAGCGTTCATGCAAAATCGAGAGCTGAATATATTCCGGTCGAAAATCATGCCCCCACTGCGAGACGCAGTGCGCCTCATCGATCGCAAACAGTGCGAGCTGGCACTGTTCCAACAAATCAAGCGTACGCGCCATCATCAAACGTTCGGGTGCCACATAGAGCAGATCAAGTTCACCCGCGCGCACCTGCTGTTCAACGGCGGCTGCCTGCTGTGCCGTGAGGGATGAGTTGAGATAGGCAGCTTTGATGCCGTTTTGATGCAGCGCCGCTACCTGATCCTGCATCAACGCAATCAGCGGTGAAACCACAATCGCGATGCCATCACGCACCAAAGCCGGAATCTGAAAACAGAGCGATTTACCGCCACCGGTCGGCATCAACACCAGCGCATCGCCGCCATTGATCACCTGCTCTACCACCTGCTGCTGCATCGGGCGAAAGGCATCATAACCAAAGACGGTCTGGAGGGTCTGTAGTGCTGCGGAGTCAGTCGAAGTATCAGGGTTCATTGGATTATTATAGCGTGGATCAAGGGGGTTCAGTGTTTACCTGATGAGGTGGGGCGGCTACTTTGGCAACACGACGGGTGGGTGGCGTTCAAGGTCGATATCGACCGGTATGCCG
>JALSHQ010000316.1 GCA_026982145.1 Gammaproteobacteria bacterium
GAAGAAGCGGTTCATAACTATAAGAAGGGCGATGAAATTGATGCAGTGATTCTTGCGATTGACCCTGAGCGTGAACGTATTTCGCTAGGTGTTAAGCAGCTTGAGCGAGACCCGTTCTCGAATTTCGTTGCGGATCACCCTAAAGGCCAGATCGTTAAAGGTGTTGTGAGTGAAGTGGATGCTAAAGGCGCTATTATCACATTGGCTGAGAGTGTTGAAGGTTATCTTCGTGCCTCTGAGCTGGCGCGTGACCGCGTTGAAGATGCCCGCACTGTGTTGACAGCGGGTGATGAAATTGAGGCGCGCTTCATGGGTGTAGATCGTAAAAATCGCACCATCATGCTTTCAGTTAAAGCGAAAGATGCGTATGAAGAGGCAGAGCAGGTTAAAGATTACAGCCAGTCTTCTGCAGCGTCTGGTACCACCACGCTGGGCGACCTGTTGAAAGAAAAACTGGAAGGCAATTCTTAACGCAATGTTCGATCGGTCATCTCTTGTGATTGCAAATTACTGCTTAACAAGGGATGATCGGGCTTAGCAGTCGTATGTGGCGCTTTATCTGTTTTGGGGCGGAATAAATGACAAAATCTGAATTAATTGAAATTATCGCGCAGAAGCAAAAGCATTTATCGTATAAAGATATTGAGTATGCGGTGAAAACTATGATTGAGCAGATGGCTCAGTCACTTGCGAGTGGTGAGCGCATTGAGATTCGTGGTTTTGGCAGTTTCTCGTTGCATTTTCGTCCGCCAAGAATGGGGCGTAACCCAAAGACAGGTGAGCCGGTACCGCTTTCAGGTAAGCATGTGCCACACTTCAAGCCAGGTAAAGAACTGCGAGAGCGGGTAAACGAGAGCATTGGGGTAACAACGATTCAAGAATGATTTAGACTCGGGTAACTTAAGGCTTTGTTCTACAGTTTATCGAGCGGAAAAACTTCACATAGTAAGGGGTGTGATGAGATGATGAAAATATTCTTATTTATTTTTACGTTAGCGATCTTGGTGCTGGGCGCGAGTTTTACACTGTTGAATGCTGACCCGGTTCAGGTGAACTACTACTTTGGAACTGCAGATATTGCCTTATCTGTGATTTTAGTCGGCACTCTGGTAGCGGGTGCGCTGATAGGTGTTTCGGCAACGATGGGGAAAATGTTCTGCCTAAAGCTACAGCTTTCCAAATTACGTCGCTCATAATCTAAATTGCATTTACTGGTAGCAGCAAAGAAGAGACTTAATCAATCGACGTGCTGCGGTAAAACATGAAGGTTTAAACAGAAAACCCCATTTTGTAATGGGGTTTTTTATTGTGTGGCGGTGTTGTCAAAGGTGGTGCATAAAGCCGCATTTGATAATGCGCTTTGTTAAACGTGAGTGCTGCTGGGGGTTATAGCAATGGGTGAAAAAGAAAACAGAGTCGTTGATTCTAAATGTGTCATTGTCGCGCTTGATTTTTCCGACGCTGGAAAAGTGATGGAGTTAGTGAGTGGCTTGGATGCAGCAAGTTGTCGTTTGAAAGTTGGCAAAGAGCTTTATACACATTGTGGCCCGCGTTTAGTTGAGCGCTTGGTGGGTGACGGCTTTGATGTTTTTCTGGATCTTAAATTCCACGACATCCCCAATACCGTTGCCGGAGCTTGCGCCGCTGCCGCTGATTTAGGGGTCTGGATGGTGAATGTGCATGCATTGGGCGGCCGTCGCATGATGGAGGCGGCGCGAGCAGCAGTTGAGCAGAAATCACATCAGCCCTTGTTGATTGCGGTGACGATATTGACGAGCATGAGTGAGAGCGATCTACGAGAAATTGGCTTGTCAGGCACGCCACAGGAGAATGTTTTGAGGCTCGCAAAACTAGCCGAGCAATCAGGGCTAGACGGTGTGGTCTGCTCCCCCTTA
>JALSHQ010000317.1 GCA_026982145.1 Gammaproteobacteria bacterium
GTTTAGTTTTATGGTGCCCGTTTTATTGAGATTGGCGTCGAGGGAGATGGGCGTTTCAGCGGTGGGCTGGTTGCTCGCTATGCGCCCGATAGTCAGGGCGAGTGGATGCAGTTTAATATCGAATTCAGGGGTAACAGAGGCATCTCTAAAAGCAAATGCGCTATCGCCCTTGATGATGACGTTGCCAATGGTGAAAGCGAGCGGTGTTGCCGACGCTGCCTTGTTATCTTTAATTATCGATGTGGCGGTCTGCATAGAGGCTGTTTTTTGAGCGCTGAAGATGAGACCTTCGCGATCTTTAAACAGCGCACTGTCGAGTCCATTGATCACCACCTCATTAATAGTGATAGCGGTTGGGTATTGCAGGTTGAGTTTATTGAGCTCAATCGACTTTGACTTTAAAAACGTATCATCATGCCGTATTGAGACGATATCAATTTCGCTGAGCGTGGTGTTACCGATTAAATTGATCTCTGCACTGCCCGCTTGCGGTAGCGTGCCGTTGAGGGTGCTGTGGTGCGACAGTATGAGGCGGCGAACGGTGAAGTCATCCAGCGGTATCAGGGGGGCAAAAGTGGCGAGGTTAAAATCGGCAATGGTCAATTCACCACTGAAAGTGGGCTGGTCTGAAAAGTCGCTTAGCTCCCCTTGGTAAGCGATGTTGCCTTTATCCATGGCGATGTTCAATTCAATCTGCATCGCCTCTCCTGAGTGATCTGTTGTGATGTTTTTAATGGCGCTATCGATTACAATATCGGCATCAGTTTCGTTGCTGCGGTAGCTGAGCGTGATCGACTCAAGCGCGATCGATTTTACAGTGATGCCTAGGTTATTTTGTGAATGAGCATCTGTCGCGGTAGATGCGGGCTTTGGTGCGGCTTCTGATGGTCGTTCAGTATTGGATAGAACGGATATGCCCGCAACGCGTAGCTGTTGATCCTTGCGGCTAATCAAAATATTGGCATGGCTGAGGAGCAGCTCTTCAATGATAATTTCTTGCCGGAATAGTGCCGCCATATCGATGGTCACTCGGGCGTATTCCAGAGAAGCTGCCGCGACAGCATCGCTTGTCTGAGCGTGTGGGATCTGTAATTTCCGCAGCTGGAGCGTGCCACTGAATAGGTTAAACCTGATCTCAGCAACAGTTACCTTACTCTGCGTTTGCTCGCTAAGCCACTGCTGCAGGCCTACTTTGATTGCAAAAGGAGCGGCTATCAGTAGTAAGAAGAAGGCACTGAGCAGCGTAACGATAACCCGTGCGAGCAGCCGCCCCCTTTTTTTGGTGCTGATGTTTGGTGGTGATTGCTTTGCGGGTGAGTTCATGCTGGATAATTTCTAAGGGTTGCTGATGATACTTGGGTGATGTGGGCATTGAGACGCTATTTTATAGATCGATCATTCTAGCGCATTATTTAAAGTGCTGTTGTTTGGTGTTGATGCGCGCGTCCTGAAATGGCGCAACAGCGGGTGTGGCGCACTCTATTGGCGCGGTGAGCGTGCCTGAGCGCCCGCAGGGAAATAGATTTTATTTTTTTATGTTAGCATTAACAGTGAGTTAAGGCGTTTATTAGTGCTGGTATGGTAATTGCTATAAGCCGGTATAGTTTTTATATTTTCAGGAATGTCAGGTAATGAAAGAGAAGTTAGTTCTGGTCGGAAACGGCATGGCGGGTGTGCGCACCCTAGAAGAGTTGTTGAAGATTGCACCAGACAAATATGAGATCACCGTTTTTGGTGCGGAGCCATACGGCAACTATAACCGCATCTTGTTGTCACCTGTGCTCGCGGGTGAAAAGACCATCGATGACATTATGTTGAATGATCTGCAGTGGTACGAAGATAACAACATCACGCTGCACGTCGGCAAAAAGATCGTCAATGTAGATCGCAAAGCGCGCAAGGTGATCGCAAATGATGGCACGGAAACCGCTTACGACCGCCTGCTGCTCGCGACCGGCTCTAACCCTTTTATTATTCCTGTGCCGGGGCACGATAAAAAAGGGGTGATCGGTTTTCGGGATATCAATGATGTCGACACCATGCTGGCGGCGGCAAAAGCAGATAAAAGCGCAGTAGTGATTGGCGGCGGCCTTTTAGGGCTGGAAGCGGCCAATGGCCTGATGTTGCAGGGAATGACAGTCACCGTTGTACACCTGATGGCAACGCTGATGGAGCGCCAGATGGATCCGGTTTCGGGGGAGATGCTCAAGCAGGCGCTGGAAGCGAAAGGGTTAAACTTTTTAATGGAGGCGCAGACGGAAGAGCTGCTTGGGGGTGAGCGTGTTTCAGGTGTGCGTCTCAAGGATGGTACTGAGATTTCTGCCGACTTGGTGGTAATGGCCGCTGGGATCCGCCCCAACATCGAGCTGGCGGAGCGCATCGGCCTCCATGCTGAACGTGGCATCGTGGTGAATGACACGTTGCAGACGTTTGACCCTAAAATTTATTCAGTCGGTGAGTGTGTGCAGCATCGCGGTGAAACCTACGGGCTGGTGGCACCACTATTCGAGCAGGCCAAGGTGTGTGCTAACCACCTAGCAGAGCATGGCATCGGTGTTTATGAGGGTTCTGTTACCTCAACTAAGTTGAAGGTGACCGGGGTTGACCTCTTCTCTGCCGGTGACTTTATCGGTGATGAATCTACCGAAGAAATTGTGATGAAAGATGCCGGCAACGGCACCTACAAAAAAGTCATCTTGAAAGATAATAAAATCCAAGGCGCGGTGATGTATGGTGACACCGTTGATGGCGCTTGGTATTTCCAATTGATGCGGGATCAGACCGACGTGAGTGACTTCCGTGAGTCATTAATGTTTGGTCAGGCGCATTTGGGTGATGCCGGTCACGGCGGTGAAAATGCAGCGGCGTTAATGAGCGACGAGATGGAGATCTGTGGCTGTAACGGGGTCACTAAAGGGTGCGTGGTCAAGGCGATCACCACTCAGGGGCTGTTTACGCTGGACGAAGTGCGCGCCCACACCAAGGCATCGGCCTCATGTGGTTCTTGCACCGGGTTGGTGGAGCAGATTCTCGCTTCGACGGTGGGAGATTATTCCGAATCCACCAAAGCGACACCGATGTGTAAATGTACCGACCACTGCCACGACACCGTGCGCGCTGCGATCAAAGAGCATCACCTGATATCGATTCAGGCGGTACGTGAACACCTTGAGTGGCGCGAGCCAGACGGCTGTGCATCGTGCCGTCCTGCACTGAACTACTATGTGTTGGCGGCGTGGCCGGCTGAGGCGGTGGATGATCCGCAGTCACGTTTTATCAATGAGCGGGTTCACGCCAACATCCAGAAAGATGGCACTTACTCCGTGGTGCCGCGCATGTGGGGTGGTTTGACCACACCGAATGAACTGCGTGCGATCGCCGATGTTGCCGACAAGTTTGAAGTGCCGATGGTGAAGGTGACCGGTGGTCAGCGCATCGATCTATTCGGGATTAAAAAAGAAGATCTGCCCGCCGTGTGGAGCGACCTCAACGATGCTGGCATGGTATCGGGGCACGCTTACGGAAAAACACTGCGCACGGTAAAAACCTGCGTGGGTTCAGAGTGGTGCCGTTTTGGCACGCAGGACTCCACTGGGTTAGGGGTGAAGCTTGAAAAATTCACCTGGGGTTCCAATATGCCGCATAAGTTTAAAATTGCGGTTTCGGGTTGCCCGCGTAACTGCGCTGAGGCGACGATTAAAGACTTTGGCGTAGTCTGTGTTGACTCCGGTTATGAGCTGCATGTGGCCGGTAATGGCGGCATCAAGGTGCGTGCGACGGACCTGCTCTGCAAGGTTTCAACGGAGGAAGAGGTAAAAGAGTATTGCGGTGCATTCACTCAACTTTATCGTGAAGAGGCGCACTACCTAGATCGCACTGCCCCGTGGATCGAACGGGTCGGGTTGAGCTATGTGAAAGAAAAAGTGGTTGAAGATGCAGAAAGCCGCAAGGCGTTGAATGCCCGTTTTATCGAATCACAGAAATATTCACAGACCGATCCATGGGCCGAGCGTGTCAGTGGTAAGGTGGCGCCAAACGAATTTACGCCGTTAAAAGTCGTTGGTTAACCATTCATGTTGGGTGGGTTAAGCAAAGCTCATTCCGTCAGGCGTCGCAATGCGACACAACAGTTTTATTAGAGGTATTGCAATAATGAGTCACTGGGTAGAAGTAGGGACAGTTGAAGATATTCCAAAACTGGGTTCGCGAGTATTGCAAACGGCCGATGGTGATGTGGCGATCTTTCGTGCTGCCGATGACACTGTCTTCGCACTGCGTGATAGCTGCCCACATAAACAAGGCCCCTTATCACAGGGAATTGTGCATGGTTACACCGTGACCTGCCCGCTACACAACTGGAAGATCAGCCTTGAAAGTGGTGAGGCGCAAGGGGTCGATGAAGGCTGTACTGGGCGTTATGCGGTGCAGGTTGAAGCGGGTCGCATCAAAGTTGAGTTGAAAGGTTAGCACTGCCACAACAATAAGGATTGAGAGGAGAGAACGATGCTATTTGGTCGCGCGAAAAAGAATCCGATAAAACTGCCCGTGCAGAGTGTTGTTGAGTGGAAATATACCACTTGCGGTTACTGCTCCACGGGGTGTTCGATTGAAGTGGGGCTGGATAAAGAGGGCAAGGCGGTCACCGGTCGTGGTGTTGGTGGTGCTGATGTTAACCAGGGGAAACTCTGCATTAAAGGGATCTTCGAGCACGAGCTATTTCACTCGGCAGGGCGCGGTGACAAACCACTCATGCGTGAGAAGACCTTTGAGCCGTATCAAGAAACCAATTGGGATGCAGCGATGGACAAAACCGCTGCCGAGATTAAGCGCATCCAAGAAAAATATGGGCCTGACGCTTTTGCGGTCATCTCAACCGGCCAGATTCTGACTGAAGAGTTTTATACACTGGGTAAACTGGTGCGTGGTTGCATCGGCACCAATAACTACGACGGCAACACGACCCTCTGCATGGCATCAGCAGTTTCGGGTTACAAACGCAGCTTTGGTTCCGATGGCCCACCGGGCTGTTATGATGATTTTAACCACACCGACTGCCTGATCGCCTTTGGTTCGAACCTGCCAGAGCAGCACCCGGTGATCTACTGGCGTATGCGCGAGGCGCGTGAGAAACGTAATTTTCCGCTGATCGTTGTTGATCCGAGGGTGACGATGTTGGCGCAATTTGCCGACATGCATCTGGCCATCACCCCCGGTACTGATGTGGTGTTGTTGAATTCACTGGCACATGTGATTCTTGCCGAAGGGCTTGAAGATCGTGACTACATCAAAGCGCACACCTCTGGTTTTGATGAATTCTCAAAACTGGTGGCAGAGTATGACCCGGTCACTGCGTCGAAAATTTGTGGCATCGATGAAGATACGATTCGTAACGTCGCACGCCTCTATGCCAAATCAAACGCGGCGATGAGCATCTGGACAATGGGCATCAACCAAAGTACCCACGGCTCTGATGGTGTGGTGGGCATTAACAGTTTGAACCTGATTACCGGTAATATCGGTAAACCCGGTGGCACCAGCCTTTCAATCACCGGTCAGTGTAATGCGATGGGCACCCGTGAGTGGTCATCGTGTTCGGGTCTGCCCGGTTACCGCACGTTGGAGAAAGAGAAAGATCGTAAAGATATCGCCAAATTCTGGGGCATCGACCCTGAGTTTTTTCCAAAAAAGCGCGGCATGTTTCAGACCGATATCTTTCCCGCCATCGAGACCGGCCAGATAAAAGGGCTCTGGATCATCGGCACCAACCCGATGACTTCAATGCCGAATACAGCACGCATTCGCAAGACGCTTGAGCGGCTGGAATTTATGGTGGTGCAGGATGCTTACCGTGATGTTGAGACTACCGAGTACGCCCATGTCTTTTTTCCGGCCGGATTGTGGGCTGAGAAAAATGGGGTGATGACCAACACTGAGCGGCGCGTTAACTTGATTCGTAATGTGGTGAATCCGCCGGGAGAATCGAAGCCTGATCTGTGGATCTTCAATCAGATGGCGAAGCGTTTTGATAATGGGCAGAAGATTAAATTTCCGGAAAAGGCATCTGATGTTTTTGATGAGATGGGTGAACTTTCAAAAGGGCTCTTTCTCGATATCTCCGGTATGAACCATGAGAAGATTGAGCAGGCGCGCGGCATACAGTGGCCGATGGCTGCCGATGCTGAAGAGGGCAGTGCGCGTGTCTATTGCGACGGTAAATTTAACCATCCGAACGGGCGTGCCAAGCTGATTCCGCTGCCGTTTATCGACAATAATGAAGTGCCGTGTGATGACTTTCCATTCTGGCTCAACAGTGGTCGCGTGGTGGAACATTTTCACACCCGCACTCGCACCGGCAAGATCGGTAATCAAAATAAATATAGCCCAACACCCTATATGGAGATGAACCCCGATGCTGCACAAGCACTGGGCATTGAACATATGAGCTATGCACGGTTGGTCTCGCGCCGTGGCGATGCGATTGTACTGGTGCAACTGACACACCGTGTCGCACCTAATGCCGTGTTTGTGCCGTTTCATTTTCACGAATGTGTGAATCGTGTCAGCCTTGGGCTGCTCGATCCTCATTCACGTCAACCTGCATTCAAGCAGTGCGCAGTGAAGATTGAGTCGGTGGAACAGCAGGAAGCGGCCGCCGTGGTTAACCGCGCAGCAAGGACATTCTGAGGAACAGTTATGTTTGAAACACGTAAAGATGAACCCGATTACGCTTTTATCCCCGATGTTAAAACGCCGGAGAAAAACCGTTATGGCAAGCTGATTGAGTTGATTGATGAGAGCAGTGCGCTGGTGGGCGAAAGCCTTAATATCAATGGTGACGATTATGTGGGTGAAAACCCCAATCGTTACAAGCAGCACGGCTTTCACTTTACTGCGGATAACTGCATCGCCTGCCACGCCTGTGAAGCGGCCTGTAGTGAAAAAAATCAACTGCCCGCACATATTAGTTTCCGCTCGGTCGGTTATGTCGAGGGGGGGAGTTATCCCGCCTATAGCCGCATGAATATTTCGATGGCCTGTAACCACTGTGATGATCCCGTCTGTTTAAAAGGCTGCCCGACACGCGCTTATACCAAGTTTGCTGAATATGGTGCGGTGTTGCAGGATCCTGAAATCTGCTTTGGTTGCGGCTACTGCACCTGGGTCTGCCCCTATAACGCACCACAGCTTGACCCCGTTGAAGGGCAGGTCTCGAAATGTAATATGTGTGTGGATCGCCTTGAAGAGGGGTTGAAGCCCGCTTGTGCCGCCGCTTGTTTGGGCGGTGCGCTTGATTTTGGTTTGATCGAGACCGCGCCTGAAAATCGCGAGCAGGTGAAGAGCCAGATTCCCGGCTTTCCAACCCCTGAGATCACCAATCCCAACATACGCTTTCAGCAGACTCGTTCACTGCCGCGCGAAATGACGCGCCCAGACAGTGCACCGTTACGCTACCAGCGCGATGAGCAGGGCGAGGGTGAATACAAGCCCAAGGCGGTGCTGAAGGTGAAAAAACAGCAGTGGAGTCTAGACAAACTGCGCTCTCGTGAAGATCCACTCGTGCTCTTTACGCTAATCTCGCAAGCGGTGGTTGGGGCATTTTTTCTACTGTTTCTTGGTCCATTGCTGGGGTTGGAAGTGCTATCAGAGAGCAGTAATTTCGGTACTGTGACACTAACATTGCTGGCAATGCTAGGGCTGCAGGGGTTTGCACTGGTGATTTCGACCATGCACCTCGGTAAGCCGCACCGCTTTTATCGTGCCTTTAACAACCTGAAATATTCGCCGGTGAGCCGAGAGGTCGCTTCACTGTCGCTATTTTTTGGGCTGTTTGTCGGTTACATCCTGTTGGGTCTTATCTCCATTCCTTTTGTACCGCACGGCTTTACGGAGGGGGTGCGCTATGTTGTCGGTTTAGGTGCATTGGTGACAGGCCCCTTGTTTATTTATGCGATGCATAAAATTTATCGCATTGAGGCGCGCCCGTACTGGAACCACTGGCAAGTGTTGACCAGCTTTTTTGGCAGCGCACTCACGCTGGGTGCTGTGTTGATTGCGGTGATCTTTGCCACAAGCCTTCTATTGCAGGGGGAGAGTTTTCAAGGGTTGATGGCTGTGCTGGCGGGGTTGATGGCGTTGGGAATGATCATTGAAGGGATTGGGCTCTATGCCCATGCTCGGGATCTCGATGCCAACGGTGGCGAAGGGGCTGCCGCTCATCTTGAGCAGCGCACCACCTTCGGTTACACCTATAGTAGCCGCAACGCTGCCCTCGCGTTGAGTACGGTGCTCGTGATATTGCTTGCGGTGAGTGGTCTTGATGGTGGCGTTGGTTTATTGGCATGGCTGGTAGTGGCCGCGTTGATCATTGCCACTTCACTCGTGGGGCGTGCGCTGTTCTATGTGCTAGTGGTGCCAACCACCATGCCGGGCGCTTTCTTTTGGCAGAATAAAGGGTTCCAGGAGCATGCGCGTGATTCTGGTCTGGCCGAGATGCCGCAGGTGGGCGTGTTGGCAAAAACCGATTACCACCATGAACACATGGAACGTGCCAAACGTGAAATCAAAGAAGACCTGCTCAAGATTAAGCAGCAAGGGGTAAAGGTGAGTCTGAAGCGCTTGGTGGTGAATGTGAAAGAGCGCTTGCAGGACGCCTGCTCTCGCACCTAGTGTCCCTCAAGCATGTCTGCCCCTATTTGTAAAAAGGGGCACGCTTCTGTTTGTTGGATTAAGCGCGCGTGGGGTGTAGTGCTTTTACGCGTCCTTAGTGCCGGTGCTCCGGTTGATGCCTCTGATGATATTGTCACCAAAAATGAAGGTGAGCTGCTCTTTGTTTTCCAGCAGGTTCGCGAGCGTATAGCGGTCAAGTGTTGAGATAAATGATGTTTGCGCTTGATCAAAAATGCTCTTTAATGTGCAGACTTCACTGATACTGCAGGTATTGTTTTCACGCAGGCATTCAGCGATGTCTAGGTTCACTTCAGTGCAGCGGATGATTTCAGTCAGCGTGATCTCTTCCGGCGCTTTTTTTAGCCTGATGCCGCCGGTGCGGCCGCGCATCGTTTGAATATAGCCTTCGCGCCCAAGGTTGTGAACAACCTTGACCAAGTGGTTTTGAGTGGCCGAGCAACGTTCGGAGATTTCGGCGATCGTACACAACCTATCTCGGTTAACACCGAGATAGAGGAGCACTCGAAACGAGTAGTCTGTATACAGCGTTAACTGCATTAAGGCTTGCCCCATATTTGAATGTAAGATTTTCCTACGGACTGGATAGTGACTTGGAAGGTGAGTATAAGCACAGGTTTATTATCTACGTTTCTATGAAAGTATTAATAACATCATCAACATACATTAAACATTACATTGAATTGAAAGTGAATAAGTATTACTTTTCCATCTTTCTTGTCTGGTTTTTTCGTATCAATGTCATTGTGCGTTGCTTGAAACATAAAAAGTGTGACCTTCGTCTTGTTTTTAGTTTAGCGCAGTAGAGGTTATTTGAGTTGGAAAACTTTTGGCTGTTGCTTTTGATGGTCGGTGGCATGGCAACACTCTACTCATCAGTTGGGCATGGCGGTGCTTCAGGGTACCTTGCGGCAATGGCGCTGTTTGGCTTAGCGCCCGATGTGATGAAGCCAGCGGCACTAACCATGAATTTGTTTGTCGCATCGCTGGTGCTATTTCGTCTCTATCGCGCCGACTATTTTTCATGGCGAATTTTTATCCCTATTGCACTCGCTTCGATGCCCATGGCGTTCTGGGGGGGGACGTTAACGCCGGAAGTGAGCACATATCAATACATCGTGGGCGTGGCGTTACTTTTGGCCGCAATCCATTTTTTTATACGGGTTAATAACGAGCGTGACTGTGTTGAGCCGCGCTTATGGGTTTCTGTTCCGGTGGGGGCGATCCTTGGTTTTGTCTCAGGGCTAACCGGTGTGGGCGGAGGGATCTATCTGAGCCCATTACTACTATGGTTACGTTGGACAAAAATGCGCACCAATGCAGCCATTGCAGCCGCCTTTATTTTAGTGAACTCTGCTGCCGGTCTTGCCGGGCATATAATGACGGCCAACACTTGGCCAAGTGATGTTGAGTGGTATGTGTTGGCGGCTTTACTGGGCGCAGTCGTGGGGGCAGAGCTTGCTGTGCGCAGGCTGGCACCGCCGCTGCTTCGTCAGTTATTAGGGGTGGTACTGGTGGTTGCGGGCGTTAAAATGTTGCTTACCGCTTGATGTTTCCACAGCCGAGCAATTGCTCGGCCGTGGAAAAGTGCTTTAGGGAACCTCTGATCAATTCATGAACTCGTGTCTTGCGTCTAAAATATCCAGCTTCTGCGTTTCGAATCTTCGCAATAACCCGCTATTACGTGCGATTCGCGCCTTGCACCCAAAGGGCATCAAAAATCTGAATATTTTAGACCACAATACCCAAAGGGCACGCTGTCTACTTCGTCCAGAATTAATCAGAGGTTCCTTAGATATTTCCGGATTGATTGGTCACATCAACATATAGAGTGAGCCGTTGCCCGGGTTGCAGGTACTTGCCTCGAACCCTCGGGTTCCACTCTCTTAAATTATTGATGCTGACATTAAAACGCTGTGAAATACGCGCGAGCGAATCGCCCCGGCGTACCACGTAGCGTATGCGTTGTGTGACTTCATTCAGTGCGGGCGTGATGTTGGGTCTCTTGCTCGTGGCTGTTTTGGCCGCAGACTTCCAGATCACCAGTTTTTGACCGGGGCGCAGTGTGTCTCGCGGTGCCATCGCATTCCAGCGTGCCAACTGACGCACACCAATGTTGTGCGCACGTGAGATGTCCCACAGGGTGTCACCAGATTGCACCTGGTGGGTGAGCTTGATCCCTTTTCTGGGGCTGTTCTTGATGCTACTCGCGCGCTGTGTGGCACTGAGGCTGTAACTGGCCGGTGATTTGGCGGCGACGGGTATGATGAGGTTCTGACCGGCGCGGATCATATGCCCTTTCACATTATTCACATCTTTAATCACTGCGACCGTTGTTTTGTAGTGGTTGGCGATATGCCCCAATGTTTCCCCATTGCGGATGCGGTGGCGAGCCCATTTAACACGATTTTCTTGGGGTAGCTCAGCCAAATTTTTCTTGAACTGTGCCGAGTGTGTGAGTGGAATGATCAGGTGGTGCGGGCCATCAGGGTCCGTTGCCCAGCGGTTGAATGCTGGATTAAGTCGATAGAGCTGCTTTAGCGATATCCCGGCCAGTTCAGCCGCTTTGGCCAGATCTATCTGCGAACCGGTGGCAACTTTCTCGAAGAAGGGTTTGTCAGCAAGTGAAGTTAAGGTGATGTTGTGCGCTTCAGGTGCCGCAATGATGTCACGAAAGGCCAGTAGTTTAGGCACATAAGCACGGGTTTCTCGCGGCAATTTGAGCGACCAAAAATCGGTCGGTTTGCCAAGGCGGCGGTTTTTGCGAATCGCTTTGCTCACCGTGCCGCCACCTGAGTTATAAGCGGCGAGGGCTAATAACCAGTCGCCATCAAACCGTTTGTTAAGTGCTTCAAGGTAGTCAAAGGCGGCCAGTGTAGATGCGGTAATATCGCGGCGACCATCGTACCACCAGTTCTGTTTCAACCCATACATGCGGCCGGTGCCGGGGATGAACTGCCAGATGCCAGAAGCGCGACCGTGTGAATAGGCGAACGGCTGAAAAGCGCTCTCCACAACAGGCAGCAACGCCAGCTCCATTGGAATGTTACGGCGGGCAGCCTCTTCAACAATAAAATGGAGGTAGGGCTGAGCACGTTCAGTGGTGCGATCAATATAGGATTGATGACGTGCATACCAGCGACGTTCAGAGACGGTACGTTTGTGCTCGCTTTGGGGCAGTGAAAAGCCGCTGCGGATACGTTGCCACAGATCTTGCGGGCGTTGAGCCGCAAGCTGTGGGGTGATCTCATGAGTGGTCAGGTTTTCAGTGGCGATAGGCTTATTGGGGCGGGGTTCAATGAAGTCTGCACTGTTGATGCTGAGTGTGCTGTGTTCAGGGTCGGGCGGCGTGGCGATGGCGGCGCTTTCCCAAAATTCGACCGGTTCAGCTTGAGTGCCCAGCGCTGTTGTTGTCACCGGCGTGGTGATGGGCGCTGTTGAAATGTGTGACGGTGAGGATGAGGTCGCGCAGCCGCTAATAAGTAATGCTCCAGCGATACTGATGCACAAATATAACAGCCTACTTTTGTGATGAATTGCCATGAAGAAGCTCTGGTGCCTTTAATTACAGATTAATCGACCATTATAGGGGAGTTCTGAAGCGCAATGTTGAAAAAGGAGGGCGGATAATAGTGTCTGTACGATTGCGTGACGGAGTGCTCAAAAATGGTTTTTCCAGTCACGAATGGTGCGGAATGTGGTAAGCGGGTCATGTGGTTGAGGCCATCTATTTTCCTCGGCGTAACGCTGAGCTGCGGCAGCGATGATGGGGGTATGGCAGCGTAGGAAGGGGTTGGTCTTTTTTTCATCAATCAATCGTGACGGGATGGTCGGTAGCCCCTGCGCACGCATGGCTTGAGATTGAATCATACGCGCTTGAATGTCGTCATTATCGGGTTCTAAATGAGCTGCAAAATTGAGATTGGCAAGGGTGTATTCATGCGCACAGTGGATCAACGTTTCATCCGGGAGCGCGGCAATTTTCTGCAGCGAGTGAAACATTTCATGATAGAGGCCGCTGTGGAGGCGGCCACAGCCTGCGCCAAAAAGTGTATCCCCACAAAATAGCGCCCTTGGTGTGGTGGGTCTGTAGTAAGCGATATGGCCTGCGGTATGCCCCGGCAGATCCAGCACTCGAAGAGTGCAATGACCATCAATCGTAACGGTGTCGCCTTCCCTTACAGGGTGCGTCATGCCGGGAATGGCCTCCGTGGCGGGGCCATAAACAGGCATCTCGTACTGCTTAAGCAGCGCGATGATGCCATCGACATGGTCGTGGCACTGATGTGTGACAAGAATGGCCACAGGCGTCAGTGAGTGGCTGCGCAGGTGTGCTAAAACTGGGCGCTCATCACCGGGGTCGATAATGACGAC
>JALSHQ010000318.1 GCA_026982145.1 Gammaproteobacteria bacterium
GCAAGGCGGTTCCATGCAGAGGCCGAAACAGCATCAATGGTGTCTGAAATGGAGAGCTTCATCTGGGTTGCGGAAACATATTGAGCCGCGTGAACTTGGTCAAGGTGAGTGCTCAATGGACCAATCCAACGATGAAAAAGAGGCGCTTTTTCTGGGCGAATTAAAGGAATGACGACGGCTGTTTATTTTAATGATTTAATCATCCCTGCAATCTCAAATTCACCTTCAGAGGTGCCCGGGTTTGAGCGAATCACCTCAATGACAGCCTCTAGCGGCGGGGTGGCGTTAGTGCCGGGAACAAGGTGAATCTCCAATAGTGAGTTGACTTCTAATGCCTCAGCGGTGATAAAAAAGATGCCGTTGCCGCTGAGGTTTTTAGCAGTGCCTTCTTTGAGTTCGCCACTCTCACCCACCTTTTTATATTTAACAGCGCACTCGGTATTGACGCGCTGAAAATCTCTTTGCTCATTGACGTTATACATGTGGCTAACCCCTCAATGCATCTTCAGTGATTGGCGGGTAAGCGGCCGTTTTCTTTAAGCCGCTTACCCCTGCAGTTTTATGCTGTTTAGGTCTCTTGTGCCAGTTTGTCCAGAAAGCGCTCAGCATCCAATGCAGCCATACAGCCCGAGCCTGCAGAGGTGATTGCTTGTCGGTAGATCGGGTCAGAGACATCGCCCGCGGCATAAACACCGGGGATGCTGGTTTGGGTCGCATTGGCACCGCCCCCATTCTGAGTGGTTAAATAGCCATGTTCCATCTCCAGCTGCCCCTCAAAGAGCGAGGTGTTGGGTGAATGGCCGATGGCGATAAAGACCCCTTGTACTTGAAGATCTTTGGTGTCGTCGCTTTCAAAGCTTTTGAGGCGCACGCCGGTCACGCCGCTCTCATCGCCTAGCACCTCTTCCAGTGTCTGTCCCCATTCGATGGTGACATTGCCCTTTTCAGCTTTGGCGAGCAGCTGATCGGCCAAAATTTTCTCAGAGCTGAATTTGTCACGGCGATGCACCACCGTGACGTGGGAGGCGATGTTCGATAAATAGAGCGCCTCTTCAACCGCTGTGTTCCCCCCCCCGATCACCGCAATCGGCTGGTTGCGGTAGAAAAAACCGTCGCAAGTGGCGCAAGCCGAAACCCCGCGCCCCTGAAAGGCCTCCTCGGAGGGCAGCCCCAAATATTTGGCCGAAGCGCCCGTCGCAATAATCAGTGCATCGCAGGTGTAGGTGGCGCTGTCGCCCGTTAAAGTGAACGGGCGCTGTTTAAGGTCGGCGGTGTGAATGTGATCAAAAATAATTTCTGTGTTGAATCGTTCTGCGTGCGCCTGCATCCGCTGCATTAGCGCCGGGCCTTCAACGCCGTCGGCATCGCCGGGCCAGTTATCGACATCGGTGGTGGTGGTCAGCTGTCCACCTTGCTGCAGACCCGTGACTAACACAGGTTCAAGGTTGGCGCGTGCGGCGTAGACGGCCGCGGTGTAGCCTGCTGGGCCTGAGCCGAGGATTAGCAGGCGGCAGTGTTTTGTATTACTCATCGTGGATGCTCCATCAATTCCGTGTCAAATTATCGTGCTTAAAATTTCATCGCTGTATGCTACAGTAACGGCTGTTTCATAGGGCTAGACTTTAGGTTCGCTTGGTGTTTAAACTAATTTAAACTCAAGTAGTTGCAAGGTTAATCTCGATTTAGCTTAAAGTTTAGAAGGTGTCGTGAAATTGTTCTGCTGCCCATTGTTTGATGATGGGTGAAATAGTACGTGATGCAAGGAGCTGGGTAAAGATGCGCATTGGAATCCCTCGTGAAATCAAACCGCTTGAAGGGCGTGTGGGGTTGATCCCCGCCGCGGCGGCTGAGCTGGTAAAGCAGGGGCACGAGCTCT
>JALSHQ010000319.1 GCA_026982145.1 Gammaproteobacteria bacterium
TCGCTAATGAGCACCTGCCCCCGCACGGTGTATGATTCGATTCTTGCCGCTAAATTGACATCTCTTCCGATGATGGTGTGCTCACTATAGAGCGCTGAACCGAGCCGGCTAGAGACGACTTCTCCAGTATTGAGCCCAATGCCCATGTAAAGCTGCGGCATGCCTAGGCGTTGGTTCTCTCGGTTGAATTTGTACATCGCAACTTGCATCTCTGCCGCGCAGCTAATGGCATCTTCCGCATCTTTCTTTGCGCCATCAAATGAGCCGAAGACCGCAAGAATTGAGTCACCCATGAGCTTATCAACGATGCCATTATGTTTATAAATGATGGTGTTCATCAGCTCAAAGTAACGGTTGAGCATGCTGATGATCTCGTCAGGACTATAAGTTTCGGAGATGCTGGTAAAACCACGTAAATCTGAGATAAGGATAGTGGCCTGGTAGCTATCACGCCTTGATTGAACCCAGTCAAGCTTATTGAAGAGTAGTTCTACTTCTTGTTCGAGGGCATGTGAATTTTCATTAATGGTCGCAATGTCCTGATCCGTCTTATTCAGATGGCTTAAAAATTCATGCGTAGGTGCAAGCAGTGCTTTGATTTGAGTTCTGATGTTTTCTTTAAAGATAGCATCAGGCATCTGAACACTTTTATTCGCGTTATTTTTCTTTATAAAAAACCAAGCGAAAATAACAGCGATAAAGGTGCTAGCAATAACGATTACTGTCTCTTGCCCGTTTGGTGCTATGAGCAAAAGTGCTGTAATGCTGGGGATTGTTGCGGCTGCAATCAGTCCCCAAAGGGTGTTATTCATTTGAGGCTCCGGCGTGCCCATCCTAGAGTGATGAGAAATAGCTTCTATACAGTTACTTAGTGGCTATCGGCGAATAAAGCAGTGCCTTGAGCCTTGGCTATTAATGAAACCTTGATCAATCACCCGGCGAGCTTTATAGGCATACCCGCTTACTCTACGTCCAAAGCTTTAAATTTTGCTACAACCTCAATTTCATTATCACCACGTTTCATCAGCAGGGGAAGCCATGTGCCGTGAGCCGTGCGTTGTACAATGGCGATGACCTCAATCATACGCGTGATTTTTTTGCCGGCAGCGCTTATAAAAATGTCTCCTTTTTTCAGGCCGATCGCTTCAGCGATACTACCCTCAACGATTTTAGCGATACTGACTTTGTCATTCTCTTCTTCAAGGTAGACGCCGAGCTTTGGTTTGGGCTGTGCCGCTTCGCTTTTCATGGTCATGCCGATGAGGGCATCGGCGAATGTTTCCCCCAGCCCCTCACAGCCGAAATCATCATGCCATGCAATCATGGTGGTGATCTCTTTTTGCCCCAAGGATTTTAGCTGATCGGGAACACCAAAATCATTGACCACATGGCCGCTGCCCATCACGCCAACAAAGAGCAGCGTTGGGTCTTGTTGGGTTTCGCGATAAATGATCTGTGCCATGGCGGCATCCCACAACGTCTGCCCTTGAAGAAAGCGCTTGAAGCCGGGGCTTTCGAAAGCAGCTGCTTTGCCTTCAGTACTCTTTTTTGCACCGGGTTTGTGAGCGCTGTGTTGTTGGTAGATGGAGATTAATAGCTGCTTGTAACCATCGCCCGGTGGTGCGGGGTCAGTTACCCCTTCACGATCTTCCACTTTGATATTCTGCCACCCTTCCTTGCGCACTTTTCTAACCAGCTCACGGCTGACATTGAGCGCATGAATCGGAATCTGGTTCATACGCGCAAAGTGAAACAGTGGCAGGTAATATTTGGCATCGAAGTTCCAGTACTTTTGCCAGTCGGACTGTTCTAGGAACTCAGCTTCACTCAACTTACCCGCAATCCACTTATCAAGTACGGGCTGCACATTGCGTGGGAACATCTCAAAGCCGATCGCCATATTGGGCTGGAGTGCATGCAGTGCGGCAAGCGTGTGCAGCTCCCAGCGTTGATGATCCCCCTGTGCATGATGCTCGCCGAGCAGCACCACGCGATTTTTAGCCGCTTCTTTCAGGAACTCATTGGCATCAATAACCTCCATCCCGCCGGGGCTGTACCATTGGTTAGGCACCGCGCAGCTCTTTTCTGCTTCGCTGTTGTGATTAACGGTTTGATCTGGTGCTGTGGCGTGAACGAGTGAGACGCTCGCAGCGAATATTGTGAGCAGTGCTGTGGTAGTGATTTTACGAGTTAGACTGCCCCAGAAAGTCGGCGCCGCACAAAGTCCATGCATGTTGTGATCCTTTTCAGGTCGTTAATCATCTTAGATAGGGCACATACTATATTGATCGCTCGTCTAATGTAAATCTATGGACGAGCAGCGCGGCGGGTGGGGGCGTTAGTCTTGAATGCCGATCGCTTTGCGTGCGGCCATCGCAGTGGCAAAGGCTGCTGTGCCGTCTTGATCAATGACCGTAAAATGCCCCATCTTGCGACCGCGGCGCGGCGAGCGCTTACCATAAAGGTGTAGTTTAAGGTTGGGG
Organism: Gammaproteobacteria bacterium; assembly: GCA_026982145.1. Lineage (GTDB taxonomy): Bacteria > Pseudomonadota > Gammaproteobacteria > SZUA-140 > SZUA-140 > SZUA-76. The sequence goes on from JALSHQ010000319.1 coordinate 2,484, forward strand.
ATCTGGTGCAGCAGTGGCCAGTCCGGCTCTCTGCTCTCTTCGCTGCTGTCATCGAACCATTGGTCACCGAGTAGATTCACCATCACTGCGCTGCTGTGTAGCGATGCTGCGCCGAGTGGCAGGCCACACAGCGCACGCAACTGCTGTTCGTATTGGCTGGTGACGCAGCCATCGAGGGTGTAGTGGCCGCTGTTGTGTGGGCGCGGTGCGATCTCGTTAATCAGTAACTGGCCGTCGCTGATAAAAAATTCGATGGTGAGTACCCCAACGTAGCTGAGTTTAGAAGCGAGTTCCTTTGCCATGTTTTCTGCTTGCTGTTGCAGTTCAGGGGAGGTGCGCGCGGGCACAACGGTAATATCTAGCACCCCGTTGTGATGGCTGTTTTCAGCTAGTGGAAAGCAACTGCATTCGCCTGTTGCACTGCGTGCAAGAACCACTGAAACTTCAAGTTCAAGCGGCAACATTTTTTCGAGTACACAAGGGGTGCCAAACTCACGTTGCGCAGTTTTAGCCTCATCGATTGAGGTGACTTGTACCTGCCCCTTGCCGTCATAACCGAAACGGGCGGTCTTGAGAAGGGCGGGAAAAAGCTCATCCGTCGCATGGTTGAGATCATCTGTCTTTTCTACCGCAATAAAGGGGGCGGTATTAAAACCGTTGCTTCGTAAGAAGTTTTTCTCACGAACGCGATCTTGTGCAATCGAGACCGCTGTGGCGGCGGGTGCGACGGGCATGGTAAGTGCGAGCTGTTCAAGCACCGCAGCCGGTACATTCTCAAATTCGGTGGTGGCCGCAGTGCACTGTTGAGCCAGCTGTGCCAGTGCCTTAGGGTCATCATAATTAGCGACGATATGGCTAGCAGCAATTTGGCCTGCGGGGGCATCAGGGTCGGGGTCAAGCACGATCACTTTGTAGCCCAGTTCACTTGCCGCATGGACAAAAAAACGCCCCAATTGGCCACCACCGAGCAGTGCCAGCGTGGCGGGTGCCTTAATGGTCGAGAGGCTCACGGCTTGTCGTCGAGTGCCATCGCGAAGACGCGCGCTTTTTGATTTTCACGGAACTCGGCCAATTTTTGTGTTAACGCGCTATCTTCGTTGGCAAGCATCGAGATCGCAAATAACCCCGCGTTGGCAGCACCGGCTTCACCAATCGCAAAGGTCGCAACCGGTACCCCTTTGGGCATTTGCACGATTGAGAGCAGCGAATCCTCGCCTTTAAGGTAGCGGGAGGGTACCGGCACGCCGAGTACCGGCAGGGTGGTTTTAGCGGCGATCATACCCGGCAGGTGGGCGGCACCACCAGCACCAGCGATGATCACCTTGATGCCCCGTGGTTGAGCCTCATCGGCAAACTCAAACATCAGTTCTGGGGTGCGATGAGCTGAGATCACTTGCGCCTCATAGATGACGCCGAACTCTGTCAGCATCTCAGCAGCCAGGCGCATCACGGGCCAGTCGCTATTGCTTCCCATGACGATGGCTACCTGTGGCTGGTTCTGTTGCATGACTTCTCCGCTACGCGTATCTGATTGAATGGGCGGTATTATACCTGAAGCAACAGCGCTGTGGCAGGTGTGCTTGGCTCGCTTGTGCTCTTGACTAGTGCAGGTATCACACACAAGTGTTGGGTTGGCTTTATAGGGCGCGTAGCGTGTAAATAGCCTTAAGATCATTGGTTTCAGTGCCGCTATGGTTGAATAGAAAAGGGTTTATATGGCGCAGAAATGTGTGAGCTAACATGAGAAATAAGTTGTTGAATATTCCTGTGCGAGTTGATGCAGAGCCCGTAGGGGTTGATGTGAGTGAGCCAGCCTTAAAAGCGTGGACTGAGGCGCTGCCGTTGATGGACTATGCGCACAGTTGCAAGCAGGTAACAGACGCGTTGAACCAGCTTAACCGGCAACAGGTTGAGATCATGAAGCGGATCACAGCGATGACGTTGCTGTCGAATCATGTCGATAAACTTCACAAAATTGTGCCGCGTAATTTTGATAGTGATGCATTGCCGTTATCCGCCAAGCAACTTGAGTCTAAGCTGCGGCCACAACGGCTGCTCTTAGAATGTGCAACAGGTCATAAAATTATTGTGGTAGAGCTGCTGGAAGATAAAAAATTACTAGCCAAAAATAAAAAATCACTATTTTTATCGCTCGTTAAGGCGCTGCATTATATGTTGCTAGAATTAATTGAGAATTTTCTCTCATACCGTACGCCAGAAGCGGGCACCTGGCAGGATATGCATAAGCTTTATGCTATCGCTGAACAGCTTGGCGTGGTGGATGTCGCTGTAAGTGGCAGTGCCGCGCAAGGTGAGGCATCTACCACGATTGGCGAGCTTTATAAAAAAATACTTTTATTATCGCTAGCCGACTATTCTCGATTGATGAATGGCGAAGCTGAAATGATCTATCAGCAGTTGCCTGAATGGTCAAAACTGACTTCGCTATCTTGCCCTGATGATTCCTTTCGTGAAGGCATTGTGGTTGATTTAGGGGTTGATGCGCCAGCAAATCATGTTTTCTCGGAAAAGCCGATTAAGTTTCTTAATGGGCGCCTCTTTGATATTGCCCCCTTACTCGCTCATATGGACGCGCAAATAGATGCACTTGCAGAGCAAGGACAGCAAGGCGATAACATGCTAGGCGCACGGACAAGGCAGGCGATGTATATTCGGTTGCGATTTACTTGGGGGACGCGTAGTGAACGTGGTGCTTCACGTCAACCCATCAATAATCCAGTAAAATTGATTTCAGGACTGCATGATTGCCATCGCGGCCTGAGCGGTAACGCCCCTTTTAATCCTGAGCATGACGAGCTGCGCTTCGACCCTGAGTGGAATAAAGTAGAAGAGCAGGCGCCACTGCCGGATGACCTCTCTTTAGTGCCAGAAGGCGAAGACCCTTGGATGAAGGATGTGATTGAAGCGCGCGTTGCCGCTAACGTTAATGGCCATCGGGTTTCTCAATTTGATGAGCACACGAAAGCAGATGCTTGGGAAAAGATCTATGCCAATCAAATAGCAGACCAAGGCCGACGGGAGCGTGAGGTCGCGCCATTAATGGTGATTGACTGTGTGCAAGTTGACACCAGTCCGGGCGGAATGGCTATTCTCTGTAGTCATGAACAAGTAGATGCTTCGCTGGCTGTGGGTAAAGTGGTGGCGATTTATGAAGAAGGTGATGCCGAAGTAAATCGCTGGCAGATAGGTGTCGTGCGTTGGCTGGTGATGTTACCCAGTAACGATATTCGTTGCGGCGTGCAAGTGCTTTCGCATCGCGCCCGCACTGTTGCGACTAAATCGATTAAAGGCGTGGGTGAAAATGGTGAATATTTCAGGTCAATTATGATCCCGGCTGAGGATGGCTATCCTACGAGCGTCATTGTGCCAGCCGCCGTTTACAGTACTAATTCGATATTGAGTGTCGTGGCAGAAAAAGAACTCATCTACCTAGCATTGAAAGAGTTATTGAATAATAGCGCATCGTATAATCAGTTTTCATTTGAAAAAGTAGACGAACCTACGATGGGCATTAACCTCAAAGCAAAAATTGATCACAATCGCCGCTCTTTTTGAGCGCACTCCTTAAGCTCGATTTAGCCGAGTCGAGTGACTACAGACTAGGCAGCCACTGTCTTAGCGTTTGTTCTCTTTCAGAGGGTTCTCTTCTACTAATGGCAGGTTTTTCATGCTGATCTCGAGCTCAAAGGCACCACATGCTTTACCATAGCGGCCGATGGTCGCTTGATGCTCTGGGTTGAGCCGGCATGTTCCCAGCGGGTTTCTACTGACTTTCCAATAAGTGCACTGGCCGCACTTGGCGTTGATATAAGTGGTAGTGGCCATCGCCTTTCCCTGGTTATTTTGAATAAAACTGTTATCCATCAGAAGTTCTTTTCAGATGTAGAGGCATATTTATCTAACACAACCCCTTATATTTTTCTGTGATTTTGATCTCATCATCAGTCTAGTGCTTTTGAGAAGGGCTGTCATTTTTAGTTAGGGAACCTCTGATTTATTCTGAGCGAAGTGGGTTGTGATCTAAAATGTTCAGCTTCAAGGCGCGAATCGCACGTAATACCCAAAGGGCACACTGTAGCGGGCTATTGCGAAGATTTGCAACGCAGAAGATGGATATTTTAGGCGCAAGACACGAGTTCATGAATAAATCAGAGGTTCCTTAGGGCTGAGTCGGCGCTAATATTTTTAGCTTATCCCTGATGAGGAGTGGTAGCGGAGTCAATATCGATGTGTTGCCATGCTTTTTTATTTCGTTCTTTGAGATGCCGCTTGAAAGTTCTCCAAAAGTTCTCTATATTGTCTTTAGGTTGATTAATAAAGGTGAGGGCATGGCGGATGTTAACTGAACTCGAACAGCGCATTCTAGATGCGATTAAATTGCACATCTCACAGCAGGGGCGCTCGCCGACGTTGGTAGAGATTGGTCGTGCGGTCGGAGTGGCATCTAAAGGAACGCTGCATCGCTATGTACAGGGGTTGATCGATAAGGGGCAGCTAGTGCGTAACCATGCCGGCTGGCGTGGCTTGCAGCTGGTCGAAGAAGAGATCGATGATGAGAGCGGCAGCTTGCCGCTGCTGGGTCAGATTGCCGCCGGTTTACCGATAGAAGCGATACCGGGGCATGACAAATTCAACTTGGCTAATTTTTTTATGGGGCCAGACCGTTTCATTCTTAAAGTGGTTGGAGATTCAATGGTCGACGCTGGCATCCTTGATGGTGACATGGTCGTGATTCGCCATGCTCAGCAAGCCTACAGTGGTGAGATCGTAGTGGCGTTGATCGATGGTGAAGAGGCGACATTAAAACGGCTGAAATATATGAATGACGGGCGCGTTAAGTTGATCCCGGAAAACAGCACCATGCAGCCCTTTGTTTATGCCGCGCAGCGGGTGCGCATTCAGGGTGTTTTAGTGGGTCAAATGCGCAGTTATCTATAAATTACATTGCTGAGGTGGTGAAATGAAAGTCATTAATAAAAAAGGTCAGTTAGATCGTAGCCCGGTGGTTTGGCCGCGCGCCATTATTCTGGTTGATATGAATGCTTTTTTTGCTTCGATCGAGCAGCGTGACCGCCCGCAGTGGCAAGGCAAGCCGGTGGCGATCACCAACGGTGAGCAGGGCACTTGTATTATTACTTGCTCATATGAAGCACGCGCCTATGGGGTGCATACCGGGATGCGATTGCGGGAGGCGCGGCGTCTCTGCCCCGATTTAATTCAGTGCCCAGCAGACCCTAAACGCTATGCGCGAGTCTCTCAAGAGATTATGCGCGCGCTGCACGACATTACCCCCGATGTTGAAGTTTTCTCGGTCGATGAGGCTTTTCTCGATGTGACCCGTTGTCAAAAATTGCACGGCACACCGCTGCGTATTGCGCGGATGGTGAGAGATAAGGTATTTGAAGTATCGGGGATTTATTGTTCAATTGGTGTTAGCGGCGATAAGACCACCGCGAAGTTTGCTGCGAAGCTGGAAAAGCCGAATGGCCTTACCGTGATTCCACCGTGGGACGCAGAGCAGCGTTTGCAAGAGGTGCCTGTTACTGAACTGTGTGGCATTGCGCGCGGTATTGGTGATTTTCTCGCGCAATATGGGGTGCGAAAATGTGGGGAGATGAAACAGATACCGATTAGCGTATTGGCGCGTCGCTTTGGAAATCAGGGGCGGCGTATTTGGCACATGTGCCAAGGAACAGATCCGAGCAAGGTGAGTATTGACACACAACCGCCTAAATCAATGGGGCATGGCAAGGTGATGCCACCCAATACAACAGATGCTGATGTGGTTGAGACCTATCTATTGCACATGTGTGAAAAACTGGCGACACGCTTGCGTCGTCACGGGATGCAGGCCGGGCGATTTTTTATTGGCCTGCGAGCAAAGAGCGGTTGGATTGGGGGAAAATATCAGTCGGAAATAGCGGTGAATGATGGTTCCGAAATTATGAAGCTTTGCCACGATATGTTGAATACGCATTGGTATGGCGAGGCCGTCTATCAGGTGCAGGTCACCGCGCTTAATCCACGCATTGCCAACCACCAGATTGAGCTGTTCTCAGCGAAAGTTGAGGCACATGGCAGAGAGGTTAATGTGGTGATGGATCAGGTGAATGACCGTTATGGCGAGTTTACGCTGACCCCGATGCGTCTGATGAAGCGCTCCAGCATGCCCAATGTGATTGCACCTGCATGGCGGCCGGAGGGTGTTCGGCAGACAGTGTAAACGCTAGTCTCTATTGGTAATCTAATAAAATCATGTGGTTAGATTAAAGTGGCGCAATATGATTATTGCTGTGATTGGGTTAGAATAATCGTTTATCTGCGTTACCTGAATAATAGAAGAGTTGAGCGATGCTGGGAATATTTAATAAAATGTCCAAAAAACGAGCGACGGCTACGGGCGAAAAGCCACAGCGAGCGTCGGCGTTTGACAATGAAGGCTTAGCTCGGCTTATCCCTTACTTTCCGATCGGTCATAAGCTTCTCTATTATCCTGAATACAAGCAGGAGTTGACCCTCAGCACCACGATCATCGCCTATGCGATCAATAACGAACTTGTCTACTCCAATAGTGATATCAGTTGGAAGCAGGAAGGCGGCAAGACCCAAGTTTATTTGAATGGGAACCTGCTGGATAAAATAAGCAGTTTCTGTTTTATTATGCCGATGGCGAGCCGTGGCGAAGGGGAGCTTGATTACGGGCGCAAAGAGTCATTGGGCAAGGATGGCGGCTTTATTAAGGGTAATAACATTACGCTCAAGGTTGAGCAGCGTGAGGGGCGTTTGCCGATGCTTGATGCAACGGTGAGAAAGCAGATGTTATTAAAAGAGGGGCATTACGTGGGCCACCAAGTGGCGATTCTCGATGTTGACCCCACAAAGTTCCGTTTGATCGAGCAGCGCAGCCATGTGCGTTTAAAGACAGCCGTGCCCGGTCAACTTCAGGGAAAGTCTCATCACATACCGCTGAGTTGTACAATGGTCGATTTTTCAGATCGTGCTGCTAGAATTATCTACCATGAAGAGGCAGAAAATTCCCTTCCAACTTATCGGGAAGGCTCGCAGGTGACGTTGTCATTTGATTTGCCAGAGAGCACAGAAGCTCGCGTGATTCGAGGCAAGGTGATTCGGCAACACGAGGATATGGTCGTGATGACGCTGGACAACATCATGCGTGAAAAGGCGTTTGAAAAGGTCGACTCATTCGACATCATGGAGATCAAGGCCAACCTACTGCAACAGCAGCAATCGCTCTAAGTCGGTTCTGACTTTAATTTAAAAAGCGCACATCACGGCGCTTTTCTTGTAATGGACTTGCGTTAATGTCGCCGAGCAGAGAGATCGAACAATCAATCGTGCATTTGCGCGAAGAGATTAACCACCATAATCATCAGTACTATGTGCTCGATGAGCCTAAAATCCCCGATGCTGAATATGACCGGCTGATGCGTGAGCTGCAGGCACTGGAATCGCAGGCGCCTGAGCTTATTACCCCCGACTCACCGACGCAGCGTGTGGGCTCAGAACCGTTGGCGGGTTTTGACGAGGTGGCTCACACCGTGCCGATGTTGTCTCTGGATAACGCCTTTAGTGATGAAGAGGTGATGGCCTTCGACAAGCGCGCGTGCGAGCGTTTGGAAGTGGGTGCTGTAGCCTATTGCGCTGAACCAAAGCTGGACGGATTGGCAGTGAGTTTACGCTACGAGCATGGTTTTTTGGTATGCGCTGCAACGCGTGGTGATGGGCGCGTTGGTGAGGAAATTACCCAGAATATAAGAACGATTGCCTCGGTACCGCTGCGCTTAATGGGGGGTGACTTTCCAGACGTGCTGGAGGTGCGTGGTGAAGTCTATATCCCTAAGGCGGGGTTTGCTGCTCTGAATCGTCACCAGCTTAAAAAGGGTGAGAAACTGTTTGTTAACCCGCGCAATGCGGCAGCGGGTAGCTTGCGCCAACTGGATCCAAAGATCACAGCAACACGCCCGCTCGAAATCTGCTGCTATGGAGTGGGGGCTGTGGACGAGGGGGCGCTACCCGAATCCCAATATGAGATATTAGCGCGCTTAAAAGAGTGGGGATTGCGCACCTCGCCCGAGGCGCAACAAGTGAACGGTGCAGCAGGTTGTCTTGAATATTACCGCCAGATAGGTGAACGACGCGATGCGTTGCCATATGAGATCGACGGGGTGGTGTTTAAAATTGACAAGATTAAACAGCAGCAGATGATGGGCGCCGTTTCACGTGCGCCTCGCTGGGCGATTGCCTATAAGTTCCCAGCGCAAGAGGAGATGACAAAAATCATCGAAATAGATATTCAAGTCGGGCGCACTGGCGCACTTACCCCGGTGGCGCGGCTTGCCCCTGTTTTTGTGGGAGGGGTCACGGTCACCAATGCCACACTGCATAATGAAGATGAAATTCGTCGTAAGGATGTGCGCAGTGGTGACACGGTAATTGTTCGCCGCGCTGGCGATGTGATTCCAGAGGTCGTCAGTGTGGTGCTCGCGCAACGTCCAGATGGTGCCGCCCCATTTGTGATGCCGACAACGTGCCCAGTGTGTGGCTCAGAAGTGCGGCGTGTTGAGGGTGAAGCGGTGAGCCGCTGTAGCGGCGGTTTATACTGCCCAGCACAACGCAAAGAGGCGATTAAACATTTTGCGTCGCGGCGGGCGATGGATATCGAAGGGTTGGGAGACAAGCTGGTTGAACAGTTGGTGGATGCTGGCTGGGTGAAGTCTGTTGCAGACCTTTATAACCGCACCGTGCTGCCACATGAAAAACTTGCAGGGATGGCGCGTATGGGGGATAAGTCTGCCAAAAATTTGATCTCAGCGATCGAAAAAAGCAAACAGACGACACTGGCGCGATTTCTGTTTGCATTGGGTATTCGTGAAGTTGGCGAGGCGACAGCAGAGGCGCTAGCCAACCATTTTGGGCAGCTGGATAAAATCATCTCGGCCGATGAAGCGGCGCTGTTGCAGGTGGCAGATGTTGGCCCGGTGGTGGTGGCGAACTTGCAATCGTTTTTTCATGAGCCACATAATCGTGAAGTGATTAGCGCGTTGCAGCACCACGGTGTGCATTGGCCTGATATTGACGCAATGGCCGAGCGGCCGCAGCCACTGATGGGTAAGACCTTTGTGCTCACCGGCACAATGGAAACGATGACGCGTGATGAGGCGAAAAGGGCGCTGCAAGCACTGGGCGCGAAAGTGACGGGCAGTGTCTCAAAAAAAACAAGCTATGTTGTGGCAGGCGCGGACCCCGGCACTAAGCGAGAAAAGGCTGAGAAATTGGGTGTTGAATTATTAGATGAAACGGCGCTTAAGTTATTGCTGGTAGAAGCAGGGCAGGCTAGCGCCCCAACTGCTTTAAGCTAGCTTTCATGTTGCGTTGTGCATAGGCATGATTAGGGTCGATTGCCAGCGCCTGTTGATAGCTGGTAACAGCTTTTTCATATTGCTGTAAACCATAGAGGCAATTGCCGAGATTATAATAAGCATCTACATTCGGTTTTATTTCGATGGCACGGCGAAAGCTCTCCATCGCCTCCTCTGCTCTGTTGCTGCTGTGTAGCGCAATGCCAAGGTTATTATAGGCACTAAAGAGCATTGGGTTGGCCTCAATGGATTGGTGATAAAGGGAGACCGCTTGATCGATATTGCCGCGCTGGGCATGTACAGCACCCAATAAATGGAGTGCGTCAGCCTCTTGTGGATTGATTTTCAGGATCGCTTGATACTTTTCCTCAGCCGCCCCAAGGTTGCCCTGCTGATGCAGTGCCACGGCCTCCTCAAGCATCGCTTGCAGTGGCACAGTCTCTGGAGTCTCTTTGTCTAGCGCATCACGCCAACGGTTCCACAAGGTGATGAGTGCTTGCTCAAAATCTTGGCAAAAGGCTTTGCTGTTAAACAGTGGCGCATTGTTGCGATTGGTGATTAATTTTTCGCGCAATTTAGCCAGTTTTTCGGGTGCGGTGGCCAGCTCGACAGCCAAAGCCTCATACTCTTCAAGAGAGTGAGTGACCAGTTCAGGCAATTCTGCAGCATGTAGTAACCCCCCGCCCATACGCGCCACAAAGCTATTGCCTGCGCAGGTGAGTAGCGGTAATCCCATCCATAGCGCATCACTTGCGGTGGCACCTGCATTAACAGGCAGTGTGTCGAGGAAAAGATCAGCCAAGCGATGGCGCGCAAGGTGGTTGGCAGAATCTGTGCGCGGGGCAAAGATCAAACGTGTGGGGTCAATGCCCTGTTTTTTGGCTTCGTTACGCAAATTCTCTATCGCCCACTCATTGTCCCCGAGTAGCCATAAAACACTGCCGGTTACATTGCCGAGGCAACGCATCCAGATCTCAAATATATCGGGGGTGATTTTATAACTGTTGTTAAAACTGCAAAAAACAAAACCTTCATTGGGCAGGCCGCATGCTATACGT
>JALSHQ010000320.1 GCA_026982145.1 Gammaproteobacteria bacterium
TAGTGACTTATTTGGTTTCGCCCCCATATAGCGTCCAAAGTTTTTAATCCTTTAGTGCTATCTCATATACGCTATCGGCCGAAATACCCGACTCATTAGCTCAGATATAAGAATTATCCCCCTGCAAAGCAAAAAAACCGCTTCATCGCTGACTATTGAGGTAAAATGGCGGTCGGTTAAAATCTCATTATATAAAATATAATTTAATAAATTCAACAAACTGAACCCGATAGTGAAAGTAAAATAATGAAAAAATCTCCAGCTAAAATCGGTTTCGTCAGTCTCGGCTGCCCTAAGGCGCTCGTCGATTCAGAACAGATCATTACCCGCTTACGTGCCGAAGGGTACGAAATCAGCGCCAACTACGATCAAGCAGATATGGTGGTGGTTAATACCTGCGGCTTTATCGATGCGGCCATTGAAGAGTCGCTGGATGCGATTGGTGAAGCGCTGAGTGAAAATGGCAAAGTGATTGTCACCGGCTGCTTGGGTGCTCAGGATAATACTATCCAAGCACAGTTCCCTGATCTGCTTGCTGTTACCGGCCCACATGCCGCGCATGAAGTGATGGAAGCAATACACCACCATCTGCCGCCACTCCACGACCCTCTTACCAGCCTAGTACCCCCACAAGGGATCAAATTAACCCCCAAACACTACGCTTACCTGAAAATTTCAGAGGGTTGCAATCACCGCTGCACATTCTGCATTATCCCATCGCTGCGCGGCGACCTCGTCAGCCGCCCGGTGGGCGAAGTGATGCAGGAGGCTGAAAACCTCGCCAATGCAGGTGTGCGTGAACTGCTGGTGATTTCACAAGACACCAGTGCTTATGGCGTAGATACCCGTTACAAACTCGATTTCTGGGGCGGCCAGCCACTTAAAACACAGTTTTTTCCGCTAGTCGAAGCTCTTGGTGAGCTGGGTGTCTGGGTGCGCCTACACTACGTTTACCCCTACCCGCATGTCGATGAGGTCATCCCTCTGATGGCGGCGGGCAAGATCCTTCCTTACCTCGACATCCCTTTTCAGCACGCCAGTCCATCAATATTGAAGGCGATGAAGCGACCCGCGCACAGTGAAAACACACTGGCACGCATCCAAAAATGGCGCTCAATCTGCCCTGAGATCACTTTGCGCAGCACTTTCGTCGTCGGCTTTCCGGGGGAAACCGAATCTGATTTCAACTACTTGCTAGACTTCATGCAAGAAGCACAGCTCGACCGCGTGGGCGCATTCGCCTATTCACCTGTCGAGGGCGCTGCTGCCAATGCACTGCCCAACCCCGTCGCCGAAGAGATTAAGCAGGAACGCCTTGCGCGGTTCATGGCCGTGCAAGCAACGATCAGCGCCAGTAAGCGCAAAAAGTTAATCGGCAACAATATTATCGTGATCGTGGATGAAGCCGATGAAAACGGCATCGTTGCCCGCTCACAGGCAGATGCCCCAGAGGTAGATGGCCTCGTCCACATTGATGAACCCGATGCAGTGCAACCCGGTGATTTTATTGAGGTCACCGTGACGAATGCGGATGAACACGACCTCTTTGCCTCGTTAATTACTGATGAATCATCGTGAATTTACGAGGCCGATCACTATTGACCTCTCAATTGATACATGCGAAATTAACCTCAGTATTTTAGTCGAGATTGGCTGCAGTCATTGAGCCTCGCTATTTTTCAGCACAAGAATGGAGAAATCACAACATGAGCGTCAATCGCTACAAGCAACATACCTACAACACTAAAGACGTACTCACTCTGCTGACAGCAATTCCTATCGTCATCGCAGTTGCCGTACTGTTTGCGGCGCAAGTACCGGCTTAAATCTTAACCGGGTCTTAAACAGGCCTAGGGAAAGAGTTCAAAAAG
>JALSHQ010000321.1 GCA_026982145.1 Gammaproteobacteria bacterium
ATCAGCAGAGTGGACTGTTGCTTAAGTCAAAACATCTGACAGTGGGCGGTGAGGTGCTAGAGCAGATGGTCTATTCAAGCATCGAAATATTTGGTGAAGAGCTTCCACCTAGTGTCCGCCAACTGTTGATTGAAAACATGGCAGACAGTGCAGTAGGCAAGCGCATATCGAACCCTCAAGTAAGTGGTGATCACTCGGAGACATGGACGGTGAGTTATATTCCCAGTGGTTTTAAGTTGGCAAATTACCATCGTCGCACGGATGTTTCACATGCTCCATTTGAGCATATTGTCTTTTCAGATGGATTGGCATCCGTTTCCGTTTTTATTGAGAAGCAGGAAGCGAACGATGCATTTCGTGGTGTGTCACAGCGCGGCGCAATGAATGCATATTTGGCGGCGCTTGATGATTATCAGATCGTGGTGATGGGTGAAGTTCCCCTTGAAACATTAGAGTTAATGGGGCAGTCAGTGCGCCATACTGTTGTGAGTTCCCATTGAGTTTAGGGTCATGATTGAAGAACAGGCACGAGTTGTCGCGATTGAAGATGAGTACGCATTAGTTGAAACGCAGCGTAAATCAACCTGTGAGTCATGTTCAGTCAATAAAGGATGTGGCACTGCTGTGGTCAGTAAGGTGTTTGGGCGTTCAGCACTACAGTTGCGCGCGCTAAATCACATCAATGCCAAGGTGGGCGAGTATGTTGTGATCGGTATTGATGAGCGCTGGCTATTAAAAGGCTCATTCGCCGCTTATATAATCCCACTTGTATTGATGTTGCTTTGCGCTGGAATCGGTGAAATGATTGGCGAACGCCTATGGGGGGTAGAAGCAGAAGGTGCAACCATTGTTGGCGCAGCTTTAGGGCTTTCGGCGGGTTTTTTCTGGCTGCGCAGGTACACACAAAAACTGCGTCAGCGAAATGTCTGCCAGCCCGAGATACTGCGCAGCGTGCGGAGCGAAACCCCTATTGAATTTAAACGTAAGCCAGCATTAAATATGAGGGACTAAATAAAATGGTCAAAAGCAAAGGAGAAGTTATGAACCATTCAATGACGATCAAGGGTGTTTCCTTTATCGCATTCACACTCATGTTATTTGCAGTGAGTTTTGGCCATAGTTGGGCTGCAAAAAATGCGCTGGGGCTGCCTGACTTTACCGTGTTGGTTGAAATGAATAGCGCGGCTGTTGTGAATATTAGCACCTCCCAAAAAGTGGTGAGGAGTGAACAGCCGCTGCGGCCGCATGGCCTGCCCCCCGGTGCCCCTTTCGATGATTTTCTAAAGCGCTTTTTTGGCGATAGAGATGGCGGAGGCGGTAGTGGCGAACCTGATCTTTTTGATGCTAAATCGTTAGGTTCTGGTTTTATCATTTCTGAAGATGGTTATGTGCTTACCAATAACCATGTGATTAAGGAGGCGGATGAGGTTATCGTTCGGTTGAGCGATCGGCGTGAGTTTATCGCGGAAGTGATCGGCATGGATAAGCGCAGTGATGTGGCGTTGTTAAAGATCGACGCTGATGATCTGCCGATTGTAAAAATAGGTGAGTCACATGCGCTAAAGGTCGGTGAATGGGTGCTGGCGATTGGCTCACCATTCGGTTTTGATCACACCGTGACCGCTGGAATAGTGAGTGCTAAAGGGCGCAGTCTGCCCAATGAAAATTATGTGCCGTTTATTCAGACCGATGTGGCGATCAACCCGGGTAATTCAGGGGGACCACTGTTTAACTTGAATGGTGAGGTGGTGGGGATTAACTCCCAAATTTACAGCCGCACGGGCGGTTTTATGGGGCTCTCTTTTGCGATCCCGATGGATATGGCGATGAATGTCGTTGAACAGTTGAAAGAGAATGGGCGAGTGACTC
>JALSHQ010000322.1 GCA_026982145.1 Gammaproteobacteria bacterium
CGGTGATTGAGATCTACCTATTGATCGAGGTCGGCAGCGCCATCGGCGCAATGTCCACAATTTTACTGGTGGTGTTAACGGCTGTCGTCGGCGCCGCACTCCTGCGCTGGCAGGGGTTTACCACCTTTCAGCGGGTACGCGAAGCGATGGCGCGCGGCGAAGTCCCCGCCATCGAAATGATGGAAGGGGTCATACTGCTGATCTGCGGCGCGCTGCTGCTGACCCCCGGTTTTTTCACCGATGCAATCGGCTTTCTCTGCCTGATTCCAGCCGTTCGCCGCTATTTCATTATGGAGATCATTAAGCGCCAGTCGGTCGCTGTGAGCGGAACCTACAGCGAAAGTAGCACCTACAAACATCAAGGACAAAATCACAAGTCCCGCACGATTGAGGGTGAATCCTGGAAAGATGATGACGAAAATCGGCGCTAAGTTGCCCCCCATTTAGCAAAAAACGATAAAATTTCGCAACCTACCCTTGACTCTCACCAAATCGACACTATCATTGTTAGCACTCGATTATGACGAGTGCTAAAGACTCGTCTATTTTGGCCGAAAGGCCGTGTCTGTAAACTGATATTAAAAATGATTCTAGGAGGATCAAAACATGCAACTGCGACCATTACATGATCGTGCAATCGTACGTCGTACGGAAGAAGAGCGTACCTCAGCGGGCGGAATCGTTATTCCTGACTCAGCCACAGAAAAACCTTCGCGCGGTGAAGTCCTTGCAGTAGGTAACGGCAAGCGCTTGGACAACGGCGAAACCGCTGCAATGGACATCAAAGTTGGCGACCAAGTGCTATTCGGTAAATACGCGGGCACCGAAATCAAAATCGATGGTGAAGAGCTGTTGGTAATGAACGAAAGTGACATCATGGCCATTTTCGACGCCTAAGCCACACCTGCAAAACAATACAAGTATTACTAGAGGAAAAATATTATGGCTAAAGAAGTAAAATTTGGAGATGACGCACGCCAACGCATGGCGGAAGGCGTTAACGTTCTGGCTAATGCCGTTAAAGTGACCCTCGGCCCTAAAGGTCGTAACGTTGTACTGGACAAGAGCTTCGGCGCACCAACCATCACTAAAGATGGTGTCTCTGTTGCAAAAGAGATCGAGCTGGAAGGTAAGTTCGAAAATATGGGCGCACAGATGGTTAAAGAAGTGGCCTCACAGACCTCTGATATCGCGGGCGACGGCACCACCACCGCCACCGTACTGGCACAGGCGATCCTGCGTGAAGGGATGAAGGCTGTCACCTCCGGCATGAACCCAATGGATCTGAAGCGCGGCATCGACAAAGCGGTTGTCGTTGCGGTTAAGGCGCTGCACGACAGCTCAAAGCCTTGCACCGATGACAAAGCGATTGCACAGGTCGGCACCATCTCTGCTAACTCTGATGACGAAGTGGGCAACATCATCGCCGAAGCCATGGGCAAAGTAGGTAAAGAAGGTGTCATCACCGTTGAAGAGGGTTCAGGCCTGAGCAACGAACTTGATGTGGTTGAAGGAATGCAGTTCGATCGCGGCTACCTCTCGCCTTATTTTGTGACCGATCAAAACAGCATGAGCGCTGAGCTAGAGAACCCATTCATCCTGCTGGTAGACAAAAAGATCTCAAACATCCGTGATCTGCTGCCACTACTGGAAGGTGTTGCTAAAGCGGGTCGCCCACTGCTGATCATCGCTGAAGATGTTGAAGGCGAAGCGCTGGCCACATTGGTGGTTAACAGCATCCGCGGCATCGTAAAAGTTGCGGCCGTTAAAGCGCCAGGTTTTGGTGATCGTCGTAAAGCGATGCTGCAAGATATCGCAGTACTGACTGGCGGCCAAGTGATCTCTGAAGAGGTTGGTCTTTCACT
>JALSHQ010000323.1 GCA_026982145.1 Gammaproteobacteria bacterium
CATCAACGGCTTAATGAGGGGGCTGTGCTGAGCATGCTTGCTGACCGCACCTTAGGGGATGAACCATTGCTGCAAGTCCCCTTTATCGGTGATACAGCACCCTTCCCAACCGGCCCCTTCCGCATGGCGGCATTGCTCCGTCGCCCGGTGATCTTTATGACAGGCCTTTACTTAGGCGGTAACCGCTACGCCATCCACTTTGAACTGCTCGCAGACTTTTCTCACACCCCCGCCAAAGAACATGATGCTGCCATCAAAAAAGCAGTTGAGCAATATGCCCGACTGCTAGAAAAACATTGTCGTGCTGCCCCTTATAATTGGTTTAATTTTTTCGACTTCTGGCAAACAGCAGATCAAACTAAAACGCTATAATTTCAATCATCATGAATTGTCTAAAAACTCATTCGCCTTTTCGATTATGGCTGACGCTTTTAATCGTGGCACTCCTCCCTGCAACAGCAGTGGCAGCGGATTGGAACATCACTTCGCTGATGGCCGAACTTGCAAAAAACAGGGGTGGCCTCACCGCCTTCACTGAAACAAAACATATCGCCCTGCTTGATCAGCCACTTGAGTCATCCGGTGAGTTGCGCTATAGCGCGCCCAATTACCTAGAAAAAAGAACGCTTTTACCAAAACTTGAAAGTTTTGTGCTGGATGGCGATACCGTTACGATTATTCGGGGTAGTAAAAAACGCACGCTGAAGTTACGACGCCACCCAAAAATCGCAATATTCATAGAGAGTATTCGCGGCACCCTTGCCGGAGATCAAATAGCATTGGAACGTTCATATCAACTGCAACTGGTTGGTAGCCCCGCACAATGGGAACTCACGCTGCTGCCTAATGATAAGCGTATGCATGGCATCATCAGCAACATTGCTATCCATGGCCAGCAGGGAAAAATAGATGCCATTGAAATTCATCAGGCGGATGGCGACTACTCAATCATGACCATAAAGGAAGCTGCAACACCATGAGGCAGCGCAAGGGAGTGATCATTGCACTCTGGCTGTTGCTTGTTCTTATTTGCCTTCTGATCATTGATCGCACCCGCTTTAGCGCTGATTTATCAGCTTTTATGCCGGCAAATCCAACGGCTAACCAACAGGTGTTTACAGACCAATTACAAAGCGGTGTTGCTACACGCTTAATACTCGTTGCCATTGAGGGTGCTGACACTGAAACGCTTGCTGCGCTATCAAGAGAGGTGGCTCACCAGCTGCGAGGCAGTGAGGCATTTGCTTTTATCAATAATGGCGAACCGGTTGATAATGACAACCAGCGCCAGTTTGTCTTTAACCACCGCTACCTTTTAAGTCCCGCGGTGAATCCTCAGCGCTTTTCAATTGAAGGGCTGCGTGATGCCATTCAAGAGAGCATTGAACTGCTCGCCTCACCCGCTGGGCTACTCATCAAACCGTTAATGGCTCGAGACCCAACGGGCGAAACTTTTCAATTGATCAACACGTTTAATCAAGAGGCCGCTCCCCACACATTCGATGAGGTATGGGTTTCAGAAAATGGAGCACGTGCTATTTTACTTGCGCAGACATCGGCTGCCGGCACCGATATTGATGGGCAGCAACACGCTATGCAGCTCATCAAAAATACCTTCAACCATGCTAAAGAAGATAAAGGGGTAAGCGCACGTCTAGTAATGACCGGCCCCGGGGTCTTTTCCGTTAATGCACGCGATACTATTGAAAAAGAGGTGAAGCGACTCTCCATTTTCAGCACGATCATCATCATCTCTCTGTTGCTGCTCATTTATCGTTCATTTACCGCGGTGCTGCTCGGTACACTGCCGGTGCTCACCGGCATCACTGCAGGTATTGCAGCGGTCAGTCTTGGCTTTGGGGT
>JALSHQ010000324.1 GCA_026982145.1 Gammaproteobacteria bacterium
CTCTATCTCCCCAGTTTCGCGCAGTACGACAGCCGCATCAGGCAGTGCTGCGGTGGACTCTTTAAAACGACTGATCACATCGGCCAAACGTCGCTTACTTTTTCGGTTGCGCTGGCGCATGCGGTAGATGTGATAGTAGAGTTCACCCCAAACCCCATTACCCACAGGGGGCATGGCACTTCCGCCTTTACGCAACCATTTTTCGAGGCGCACCAAGTTTGTTAAATGCCAGATAAGGTAACCGGTCGTTGAAACCCACGCTATCAATAACATTTTACCTGTTAGCAAGCCCACCAATAACGTTAAAACAATCAGCGTAGCAAGACGCCAAATTTCAGATGCCCAAGGATTTAACAATGTTCAGACCTTTGTTGAAAAACGATAACCTGCACTACGCACCGTCTGCACGTAACGGTCATGGCCGTGGGGGGTCAGTGCTTTGCGCAGCCGTCTAATATGCACGTCCACAGTGCGCTCTTCGACATAAACATTGCTGCCCCATACACTGTCTAGCAACTGACAACGGCTATAAACACGTTCAGGATGCGTCATAAAAAAAAGCAATAGACGGTACTCTGTCGGGCCTAATTCAAGCGACTCATTGTTAACCGTAATTCGATGACTGGCCGTATCAAGCACTAGATTATCCACTTCTATCGTCTCATTTTCTGCACGGGGTGAAGTCCGACGCAATACCGCCTTGATTCTAGCGATAAGTTCACGCGGCGAAAACGGCTTGGTAATGTAATCATCCGCACCGGCATCGAGACCACTAATTTTGTCGGCCTCTCCACCCTTTGCAGTCAACATAATAATAGGTATACGGCAGGTCAACTCTTCT
This sequence comes from Gammaproteobacteria bacterium, assembly GCA_026982145.1. Lineage (GTDB taxonomy): Bacteria > Pseudomonadota > Gammaproteobacteria > SZUA-140 > SZUA-140 > SZUA-76. The sequence goes on from JALSHQ010000324.1 coordinate 842, forward strand.
TTTTTAAGCCGTCGCGCAAACTCCATTCCACTAGAACCCGGCAGCATCCAGTCGAGCAGTATCAGCTCGGGAAGCATCTCACCCAACAGCCTCATCGCCTCTTCAGCATCGACAGCTTTAACCACTTCAAAATTTGATCGAACCAGCGCAACCTCAATCATCTCACTGATGGCCGGCTCATCTTCAATAATTAATATCTTGACACCCATTAATACTCCAGTAAGCACTCTTTCATCATTGCCAAGATTAAAACGAATTATTATGACAACCATATTACAGCACAAAAACCAGGCGTCCTGGCAACTTATTTTCTTTATTATACAGTATGTTATGAGAAACTGACGACTCACACCACCATGTGCTTGCCGCTCACTACTGACAACGACCCACTGAGTTAACAGCGCAAATCCGCCCATCAATCCATTTTACTTTATCGAGCCTTGCGCCGCTAAAATTGGCATTTGAGATGTTGGCACCCCCGAGGTCGGCATATGAGAGGTCGGCACCTTCAAAGGTGGCTCCCGCAAGGTTAGCACCTCGTAAACTAACCCCCACCAACGTGGCCTGCCTGAGATCTGCACCGTTCAAAAGCGAGGCGCTGAGATTGGAAAAAGAGAGATTCACATCCACCAACTGACCACCCCTTAAATCGGCACGCATCAGGTTCATGTTCTGCATCACAGCACCAATCAAGTTTGCGCTGGTAAGTTGTACAGCTTCCATTTGACAATTACTCCAATTCACTTTGGGCGCCGCTGCTGCACGGCAATCTATAGCGCCGACTTCTGGTTCTGGTTGGTTAAGGAAAATCATCAAAACCATCACGCCCAGAAGTGAAAAAATAACCAGCCCAGCTAATGTACGGCTGACCTGTTTTCTTTGCTTCAACCGAGTGGTCTTAGCAATAGTATCGCTCGAAGCGTTAGGGGGCGTTGAAGCCCTATGCTGGCGTGATCCATCGCTCGTGTCTACTCCAGCCTGCTGATCATAAAGCTCACCTTGAAGCGTTGCCCGCTGTGCT
>JALSHQ010000325.1 GCA_026982145.1 Gammaproteobacteria bacterium
GACCTCACTAAAATCGAAGGGATTATGCCCGCACTGGAGTCGAGCCATGCGCTTGCCTATACAAAGAAACTGGCACCGACGATGGGCAAAGATAAAGTCATCATCGTCAATCTCTCTGGGCGTGGTGATAAAGATATCCATACCGTAGCAGGGCTTGAGGGGATCACGGTATGAGCAGAATCAAAGGGTGTTTTGAGGCGCTGAAGGCAGAGAACAGAAAAGCACTGATCCCGTTTGTGACGGCGGGTGACCCAAACCCGGCAGTGACGGTGCCGCTGATGCACGCGATGGTTGAGGCGGGTGCGGATCTGCTGGAACTCGGTGTGCCATTTTCAGACCCGATGGCCGAAGGGCCAGCCATTCAAAAGGCGTGTGAACGCGCGCTTGAGCATGGCACCAGCTTGAGTGATGTGCTGGCAATGGTGAGTGAGTTTCGTCAGACCAACACCACCACACCCGTGATATTGATGGGGTACATGAACCCGGTTGAGATCATGGGCTATCAGCCATTTGCAACGGCCGCCGCTGAGGCGGGAGTCGATGGGTTGTTGACGGTTGATATGCCGCCGGAAGAGGCGGGTGAGCTGCTGGCGGCACTGAAAGGGGTTGAGATCGATCCTATCTTTCTGTTGGCACCGACCACCATTGATGCGCGTATCGCCAAAATCTGTGCCGAGACGAGTGGTTTTGTATACTATGTTTCATTGAAGGGTGTGACGGGTGCGGCTAATCTTGATGTTGGCTCGGTGAAGGCGAAGGTGGCGCAGATTCGCGGTCACACCGACCTGCCGATCGGGGTCGGGTTTGGCATCCGCGATGCGGAGACGGCGCAGCGCGTTGCGGCCGTGGCCGATGCGGTGGTGGTGGGCAGTGCGGTGGTGAATCGTGTTGCCGACAATGCCGAGTCACCTGAGAAGATTAACGGTGCCGTGGCTGCACTGCTGCGTGAGATGCGCAGCGCGATGGATGCTGGCCCACCGAAGGTGAGTTGGATGGCAAGACTATTTGGAGCAGGCAATTAGTATGAGCTGGTTTGAAAAACTGATACCGGAAAAGATTAAAACGGAGGCGAGTAAGAAACGCTCGATTCCAGAGGGGCTATGGACCAAATGCGATTCATGCAATCAGATCCTTTACCGCGCGGAGTTAGAGCGTAGCCTCGGGGTCTGTCCGAAATGTGGCCACCATAGCCGTATTGGGGCGCGTCGTCGTCTCGAAGGTTTTTTGGATGAAGAGCCACGTCAGGAGTTAGCCACTCATATTGAACCGGTCGATATTTTAAAGTTTCGCGATGTCAAGAAATATAAAGACCGCATCACTCAGTCGCAAAAAAACAGCGGTGAAAAAGACGCCCTAGTGGTGATGATGGGGCAGGTGAATTCAGTGCCGCTGGTGGCGATGGCGTTTGAATTTCGCTTTATGGGTGGTTCGATGGGTTCGGTGGTGGGGGAGCGCTTTGTGCAGGCTGCCAACGCCTCGCTTGAATACAACATCCCTCTAGTCTGCTTTTCTGCCAGTGGCGGTGCGCGCATGCAAGAGGCGCTCTTTTCACTGATGCAGATGGCGAAGACCAGTGCTGTGCTGGCAAAACTGCGCGAGCGCGGTATTCCATTTATTTCGGTGTTGACCGACCCGACAATGGGTGGCGTTTCGGCGAGCCTTGCGATGTTGGGGGATGTTAATATCGCGGAACCCAAAGCACTGATTGGGTTTGCCGGGCCGCGCGTGATCCAGCAGACGGTGCGTGAGACGCTTCCCACAGGCTTCCAGCGCAGTGAGTTTCTGGTTGAACACGGCGCGGTCGATTTTATTGCCGATCGTCGTGAAATGCGAGACCGTATCTCCTCGCTGTTGGCGATCCTGACCTCGCGTCCTTCAAGCACAGATCAGATCTCGATGTCACTTCCTTCTAAAGAAGCTCCTTAAGTCGTATCTTGTTGCTAGCAGGCCGCTCCTAATATGCGTTTTGATTCGCTCGATGAGTGGCTTGCGTGGCAAGAGCCGCTTAATCCAGCCGAGATAGCGCTGGGTCTAGAGCGGGTGCGTATCGTGCTGCAGCGCCTCGCTTTAACATCACCTGAATTTATAGTGGTCACCATTGCGGGCACCAATGGCAAAGGGTCGAGTGCCGCGATGTTGCAGTCGATCTACCGCGCAGCAGGTTACCATGTGGGCGCTTACACCTCGCCTCATCTAATACGTTATAACGAACGCATTACACTCAACGGTGCTGAGGTGGATGACGCCACGTTATGCCGCGCCTTTGAGCAGATCGAGCAGGCGCGTTGTATGCAGGGTGATGAAACCCCGCTCACCTATTTTGAGTTTGGTACGCTGGCAGCGATCGTGATTTTCCAACAGATGAACGTTGATATTGCCATTTTAGAGGTCGGCCTAGGTGGGCGGCTCGATGCCGTTAACGTGCTGGACCCCGACATTGCGCTGGTAACGATGGTGGATCTGGATCATCAGTCATGGCTGGGCAGTGACCGTGAAACGATCGCGCGTGAGAAGGCTGGCATCTATCGTGCTGGGACTCCCGCGATCTGTGCCGAGCCCACACCTGCGCATAGCCTGATCGCTCATGCAACTGAGATTGGCGCGCAATTTTACAGCCTGAATAAGCAGTTTAGCTACGGCCTTAATGCGACCGCTGATGATGGCTCATGGCATTGGCAGAGCGGTGATCAATGTTTTGACAAGCTGCCCCCGCTGGGGCTACGCGGCGCTTTTCAGTTGCAGAATGCGGCCGGAGTATTAATGGCAGTTCTGCTATTGCAGAAGCGCTTTCCTGTTGAGTTTAGCAGCATTAAGCGCGGCCTTGAGCAGGCGCAGGTTACGGGGCGCATGCAGCGGGTATTTGCAGATAAGCTTGAAGGGGTGATGTGTCTATTGGATGTTGCCCATAACCGTTCTAGCGCAGAGGTGCTGAGCGAGGCGTTAGCTGCAGAGCCTCTTTCAGGGCAGACCCACGCAGTGGTGGCGATGCTGGCGGATAAAGATATTGGTGCAGTCGTAGAGGCGATGGCAGGCGTGGTTGACCACTGGTATGCGGCGACACTCGATAGTGCGGTGTGTCACCGCGGCGCAACGGCTGAGGCGATGCTTACCCACTTTGCCTCAGTGGCGCCGGGGGCGCAGCCACAACCACAACCATTCCCGAATGTCGTGACGGCGATTACTGCGGCATTGCAACGTGCTGCGGTGGGGGATCGGCTGGTGATCTTTGGTTCTTTCTACACCGTAGCCGAGGCAAAAAACTTTTTTGAGGATGTTGGGTGTCGCGAGGCGAATTGAGGTAAAATCACTGCTTTAGGATGATGCGCGAGATCAAACAGAGGCCACCGGTGTTGAGATGATCGAATTGAGGCGACATGAAGCAGGAAAATAAGGTTAAGCAGCGCATTGTAGGGGGTGTTGTATTGCTGGCGCTGGCGGTGATCTTTATTCCAATGGTGCTCGATTTTCGCAAAGATTACGATCAGGTGATTAATGGTAGCAACATCCCGCCTAAGCCAAAAGATTTTCGGATCGAAACGTTTGAGTTAAATGAGACACCCCAGATAAAAGTACCGCGGCTTGCACCGGAAGATTCGGTAGAAGAGAAATTGCAGCAGCACCCATTAGTGCAGCAGAAGAGAGCAGCTGATGCCGCAGCGCCTAAAGTGGTTGCGCCAAAGCCGGTGGTCGCTGAGAAAAGCAGACCGTCAGCGAAGCCATTGCGTGAAGGGTGGACAGTGCAGGTGGGCAGTTTTGGGAGCGAAAAAAATGCGCAGGGACTACGCAATAAAATACGCCAGCGCGGCTTTGCAGCATTTGTCGATAGCGTGCATGTTGAAGGGAAGCTTAGCCATCGCGTGCGCGTTGGGCCTGAAGCGGACAAGGGCAAAGCGAATACCTTGAAGAAGGTATTGCAGAAAGAGATGGGCTTGAAAGGGCTTGTGATTTGGCAGCAGCAGTGAGCCAAAAAAATGAATAAAAATGGAGCGCTGCTGCAGTGACCATTGTTTGGCTTGATTACGCCCTGCTGGGCGTGGCGTTACTTTCAACATTGATCGGCGTGCTTCGCGGCTTGGTTAAAGAGGTGATGTCGCTATTGGGGTGGGTGCTTGCGGGCTGGACAGCGCTGCAGTTCTCCACCAGTTTTGCCGTATTCCTAGAAAACTTTGTAAGCCATGATGGGCTGCGTTATGCACTGGCTTTTGTCAGCCTATTCATAGGGGTGTTGGTGTTGAGTATGTTGGTGAATCATCTGGTTGTTAAACTGGTTCACCTGAGTGGGTTGAAAGGGATTGATCGTACGCTAGGTGCTCTTTTTGGGACGCTGCGCGGTGGGTTGATCATCGTGGTGCTCGTTCTATTGGGTGGCATCTCGCCGTTGGCAGCTGAACCTGTTTGGTCGAGCTCCTTTATGGTGGGCTATTTTGAGCAGATTTCAAACTGGCTGTCTGACAGTTTTTCAGGGCAAATTGGGGATAATATCCAACGCCAGCAGATCGATCTTTAATTGATCGTGGCAGCGGTGAGCCTAACAATTTTATTTTTGATGAGGGTTATCTAATGTGTGGTGTGGTCGGACTTGTCCAGAAGAGTAACGTGAATCAGGCGATCTATGATGCCTTGACAGTATTGCAACACCGAGGACAGGATGCCGCCGGGATTATGACCTGTGATGATGGAAAACTCTACCTGCGCAAACAAAATGGCCTAGTACGAGATGTTTTTCACACCTCTCATATGATCAACCTACAAGGCAATGTAGGTGTCGGTCATGTGCGATACCCCACTGCGGGTTGTGCCTCTTCTGCTGAAGCACAGCCATTTTATGTAAACTCCCCATACGGCATTGCACTGGCTCACAATGGTAATCTTACCAATGCTGATGAGCTGAAGGCGGCGCTATTTCACGAGGACAAACGCCACATCAATACCGACTCTGACTCCGAAGTTTTACTCAACGTTTTTGCTCATGAGCTGCAATGTGCCAACAAACTTCACATCGATGCAGACGATATCTTTGAAGCGGTACGCGGTGTGCACAAGCGCTGTAAAGGGGGCTACGCTGCGATCGCAATGATTACTGGCATTGGCATTGTCGGTTTTCGTGACCCTTACGGTATTCGTCCGATTGTCTTTGGCAAGCGCACCTCCGATGTGGGGGATGAGTATATGATTGCTTCTGAAAGTGTCGCACTGGATGCGTTAGGTTTTGAGCGTATTCGAGATATTGAGCCGGGCGAGGCTGTTTTTATTACAGTGGATGGTGAACTGCACACATTGCAATGTGCGGATAACCCCGTATATGCACCCTGTATTTTTGAGCATGTCTACCTAGCGCGTCCCGATTCAATCATCGATGATATTTATGTCTATCGCGCACGCTTGCGCATGGGTGAGAAACTGGCCGATAAAGTTCAGCGTGAATTTGCAGAGAATGATATTGATGTGGTGATTCCGATTCCAGACACCAGCCGAACGGCGGCACTGGCGCTGGCCAATAAACTGGGTGTGCGTTATCGCGAAGGATTTATTAAGAATCGTTACATTGGCCGCACCTTTATTATGCCGGGTCAGCAGCAGCGTAAAAAATCTGTACGTCAAAAATTGAATGCGATTGAGCTGGAATTTAAGGGTAAAAACGTTTTATTAGTGGATGATTCAATTGTGCGTGGTACAACCTCTGGCCAGATCATTCAAATGGCGCGAGATGCCGGTGCGCGTAATGTTTACTTTGCCTCTGCCGCACCGCCGGTACGTTACCCTAATGTTTACGGCATTGATATGCCCGCCGCTGAAGAGCTGATTGCCTATAACCGAACAGATGAAGAAGTATGTGAAATCATTGGCGCTGATAAATTAGTTTATCAAGACCTTGATGATTTGATTGATGCTGTGCGCGCGGGTAACCCAGCGGTAGAAAGGTTCGATACCTCCTGTTTTAACGGTGAATATGTGACCGAGGATGTGACGCTAGAGTACCTCAGTCATCTTGAGAAGCAGCGTGCCGATAGTGCTAAGGGTGAAAACAAGGCGAAGGCCAACGTGATTGATATGCACAATACGCCGTAGCGCTTACGCACTTCCTTGCCCGGTATTGACACCCGCTGGGCACAGGCGTAAGGTACGCGGGTAGTAGAGCGGTGGGCAACCACCGGGCGCCGATTTGAAAATCAGCTTGCGGGCGCCTAAAAATACAGCTAAAGCGGGGAGAGCCTGCTTTAGTTTTTCGACTTGGCGGGTTTTTTTGTGTCTGGATTTTTGTCTGTTGGCCACTTTAACACCGCCGCTGTTCTGATGATTTTTGTGGGGATGTGGCAATGACAGAAAAAGATTTTAGCCAGTACGGTATCGGCACACGCGGTGTGCGCGCAGGCCAGCGGCGCACACAAGAGGGTGAGCAGTCGGAGCCGATCTTCACCACTTCCAGCTTTGTTTTTGATAGTGCCGAACAAGCGGCGGCACGTTTTTCAGGCGAAGAGGCGGGCAATATCTACTCGCGCTTCACCAACCCCACCGTTAATACCTTTGAACGACGACTCGCCGCCCTTGAAGGGGGAGAGCGTTGTGTGGCAACAGCGTCGGGAATGGCGGCCATCACAGCGGCCTGCCACGCGTTGTTAAAGAGTGGTGACCATATCCTCTCCTCCAACGGGATTTTTGGCAGCACTACAGTGTTGTTTAATAAATACCTGTCACGTTTTGGTATTGAACATCGCTCAATTCCCCTGTGCGATCTTGACCGTTGGAAGTCATCAATCCAACCGAACACCCGGATGCTTTTTATCGAGACGCCCTCAAACCCGTTGGCTGAAGTGGTCGATATTAAAGCGCTGGCTGAGATCGCCCACCGCAAGGGGTGTCTGTTGGTGGTAGATAATACCGTCTGTACGGCAGCACTGCAGCGGCCACTTGAGCTAGGTGCAGACCTAGTGGTGGTCTCCGCCACCAAATACCTCGATGGTCAGGGGCGTTGTGTCGGTGGTGCGGTGGTGGGTAGTGGTGAACTGATTGAAGAGGTATACAGCTATCTGCGCACGGCGGGGCCGAGCATGAGCCCATTTAATGCGTGGGTTTTTATGAAAGGGCTGGAGACACTACGTGTGCGGATGCAGGCACATAGTGCCAGTGCATTAATGCTAGCGCAGTGGATGGAAAATCACGCAGCTGTAAAAAAGGTCTTTTATACGGGGCTTAAGTCGCACCCACAGCATACGTTGGCCACACATCAGCAAGATGGCTTTAGTGGCCTGCTCGCTTTTGAATTGAAGGGCGGGCGGGATGAGGCGTGGCGTTTCATTAACGGCACTACACTGGTTTCAATTACGGCTAACTTGGGTGATGCTAAAACGACCATCACACATCCAGCCACTACTACGCATGGGCGTTTGTCTGATGAAGAGCGGGAGGCTGCTGGTATCCATCAAGGGCTGGTGCGTGTTGCGGTGGGGCTTGAAGATGTTGAAGACCTACAGGCCGATCTACAGCGTGGCTTTGATGCGTTAAAACAGGGCCAGTAATGAACGGCAACTGCTCTTGGCAGTGCTGGAAAAGTATTTAATCCTCGCGTTTAAAGAGTGGTAAGGTTTCAAGATCCACTGCGCTGATAGGGTCAAGGTGGATCACAACATCAGCGGTGGGAAACACCAGCATCACTTGCGCTTCTACTTGATCTGCAATCTCATGCGCTTTGATCAGCGGTAACTCATCGTCCAGCTCAATATGCATCTGGATAAACTCTGTGCGCCCAGAAAGTCGGGTGCGCAGGTCGTGCATGCCGTGTACTTCAGGATGGTTTTTTGCAATGTTGATAATCTGCTGACGTTTTTCATCGGGCAGTTCGCGGTCGAGCAGGTCATGAAATGCCTCACTGCCGATCCCCCATGCGCTATAAAGAATGTAAGCTGCGATGGCGAGTGCAAACAGTGGATCCATTCCGAGCCAACCAAATTGTGAGAGCAGTAGAGCAGCAATGATGGCGGCGTTGGTGAACAGATCCGTCTTGTAGTGAAGCGCATCAGCGCGGATTGCGGTTGAGTTAGTTTTGTTGATGACATGGCGCTGTATTGAAATCAAGATCAGCGTTGCGATGATTGAGAAAATCATCACCCCCATGCCCACGCCAAAGGCCTCTATCGGTTGCGGATTTACCAAGCGCTGAATGGCCTCCACAATCAGAAACAGGCCAGAGCCTGCGATGAAAGTCGCTTGCGCCATCCCCGCTAGTGACTCTGCTTTGCCGTGTCCAAAACGGTGGTCTTCATCGGGGGGAGCTAGCGCATAGCTCACCGCCAGCAGGTTGATGATTGAGGCCGCGGCATCCATGAGTGAGTCTATGAGCGAGGCAAGAATGCTCACAGAGCCTGTCTGCCAGTAAGCGCCCAATTTAGCGATGATCAGCACGGTAGCGGTAACCACCGAGGCGCGTGTGGCCAATTTGAGCAGGCGTTCACTTTCAGCTTTATTTATAGGGTCAGACATCACGCAGTAGCTGTTTTATTCATTAAAGGATAGCGGTGATTATAAAGCAGTCATGTGGGTGTCTCTAGGGCGCACCGCACTTAATTGCTATAAAAATTGCAAAATACTATGTCAGGAAAAGCGATCAAAGCGAGCCACTTTCACCGCTGTGAGTTGTTTTATAGTCGCCGGAGGGCGGCGGGGCTAACCACGTTAGCGCACATGGGTTTGGGCGCGATTTTGCTCAAGTCTAACAGGGGGAAGCCGTTACCGTTAGTGTAAGTTTTACTATGAGGTTGTTGTGGGAAAGAGTCATAAAATAATTACAGCCCCAGTGGTTCGTTTAATGGATCGCTTGGGAATGAAAGAAAAACTCTATTTGATTGTCAGCTTGTCCCTTCTCCCTGTTTTAGCCTTAAGTTATATGACGCTTTCATTTCTTGATGAAGAGGTTGCTTATCTTTCACAGGAACGAGGTGGCATCGAAGTCGAGCGCGCGTTACAAGCGCTTCTGGTGATGGCTGGGCAGTCCAGAGGCGCGACGAACAGCTATCTTTACAGTAGTCAAGAGGGTGACTTGCATGCTGTCACCGAAAAGCAGCAGCGCGTCGAAAAGTTGCTGTCTGACTTTGAGTCAATGGAAAAAGAATTCACTGCTGATTTTTCGATAAGTGAAAGAAGTCTGCCGATTCGTGAGGCGTGGCAAGCGGTTAAAAGAGCATTTAATAACGGTCAGGCTGAAGCAAGCTTTGCGGCACATAACCGAGTGATTGAGCTAACGATTAGCTACATGAGGTATGTGGGGCGCACTGCACGCCTGTTACAAGATGAAGAGATTGAAAATGCCTATATGGCCAGTCTATTTATTCATAATAACCCTTCGCTCATTAATAATATCGGGCTGATCAGGGGGATAACTGCCGGTATTCTGGTGAGCCCTGATTTATTGGTAAAAAAACGCGTTGAGCTAATGGTGCTTATCGACCGTGTTGAACTTCAATTTTTAACAATATTAGAAGAAACTTCATCTATGCTGCGTGAGCGGCCAGAGTTGAGCAGTGTTCTGTCGTTAGATTTCAACGAAGTGGAAGCCTTTTTACAGGCCACGCGCAAGCAGGTCAATCGATTAAATGACGGCTTTCAATCTAATATAACGGTTCAGGATTATTTCTCACTGGGTACCATTGCCATCTCAAACACACTCAAACTCTCCAATGAAATGATGCCGGTAGTGATGGCATCTATCGAAAAACGTATCCTACAAAAAGAGCATGAACGAAATATATTTATTGCGGTTATTATCGCTACGATCTTAGTGTTGACCTATCTGTTGGTTGGCTTCTATTTGAGTTTTACGGGCAAACTTCGTCGCCTATTGACCCATGCTAATAAGGTGGCCGAAGGCGATTTAACCCATCATGCCGTTGTTGGTCACATTTCTCATGATGAAATGGGGCAGATTTCTCGTGCGATGGATCACATCTCTCAAGGGGTGAGTCATACTGTTGCCGCAGTGGTTCGCACCAGTAATCTCTTCACTGATGTCTCAACGCGTTTGTCTGAATCGAGCCAGATCACAGAGAATTCAGTCAGCAGCCAAGTGGAGGACAGCGCCGCTACAAGCCGTTCCATTTCTGAACTTTCATCGATGGTTCAGGATGTCTCCAGCAATATTTCAGATGCTGCTCACTCCGCCAAGCAGGCGGAAGCGTCTGCTAATAGCGGCCAGCGGGTGGTGTCAGAGGTTGTCGAGTCGATTGATATATTGTCTGGAGAACTCGGCAAGGTGTCGGAGGTTATCAGCAAGGTGAACAACGATAGTCAAGAGATTAGTGGCATCTTGAAATTGATTAGAGAGATCGCAGAGCAGACTAACTTGCTTGCACTAAATGCTGCAATTGAAGCCGCACGTGCCGGTGAGCATGGACGCGGTTTTGCGGTAGTCGCTGATGAAGTGCGCAATCTGGCCAATAAAACCCATCAAGCGACGCAAGATATCCAACTTATGATTGACGCATTGAAATCAGGGAGCAATCGAGCCGTTGAGGTGATGCAGACGAGTGAAATCCAGCTCGAAAATAGCGTTAAACAGGCGAAAATTGCGGGCGAGATGCTAAATGAAATTACTCAAACAGTCTCGTCGATAAGTGCTATGAATAGTCGCATTGCCATCTCTGCTGAGCAGCAGAGTGAGATGGCGAAGGTGTTGGATAATAGTGTGATAAATATGACGAGTGCATCTCGACAAGCCGCTACTGTCGCCCAAGGAACAGTGGAAGATGCCTGCATTATTAGTGCTTTGGCGTCAGAATCACAATCGCTCATTAAGCGCTTTATCATCAGTGATGAGCAGTTAATGGCGGCGAGTGTACAGGCAGAAAATGTGCTATTCAAATGGGATGAGAGTTTTAGTGTTGGTATTCCTGAAATTGATCGACAACACAGAATTCTTGTCGATATGATTAATGACCTGAGTAAACAGGCGGCTAATGATCGCGGCCTACAATTGATGAAGCGTATATTGCAGGGGTTGGTCGATTACACCGCCTCTCACTTCTCGTACGAAGAGGCGATGTTGGAAAGGCAAGGCTATGAGGCGCTGGAGAGGCATAAAGCAAAACATAGAAAGCTAATTGCTCAAGTGCTCGATTTTCAGGCGCGCCTTGAAAATAATGAAGAGCATATTGTGGTTGATCTACTCGGGTTTCTTAATGACTGGTTGGCTAAACATATTAAAGGGGCGGATAAAAAATATGGTGAAGTGCTGGCAGCAAAGAAGGCCAGTGCTGAAGCAGAAAATAATCAGCAGCCTGAGGCGGGCGGTGTCGACCTATTTTGATGAGTGTGGGGGTGCTTAAATATCTGATCTTAATTGCTATTAAGACGTATACTTTCTTCCTTGATTAAATAAGGTTGAAGATAAACGCTATGTTAAAAAAACAGCAGATGGCTCCCGCTTTCTCTTTACTGAACGCAGAAAAATCCGAAATTAGCTTGGCTGACTTTAAAGGTAAAAAAAATGTAGTGCTCTATTTTTACCCTAGAGACGATACGCCGGGGTGTACGCTTGAGGCAAAGGAGTTTAGTGAACTTGTCGCTGAGTTTTCCCGATTAAATACGGTGGTGATCGGCGTTAGTAAAGACTCTTGCAAGAGTCATCAATCTTTTATCGATAAATATAACTTAAACATTGAACTGCTTGCGGATACTGAGGGTGAGCTATGCGAACGTTATGGCGTATGGCAAGAAAAAACCAAAAAAGAGGTAACGAAAATGGTGATTATTCGCTCGACTTTTATTATCGATAAAAAAGGGAAGTTAGCTAGCGTTGAATATGGCACAGCATCGAGTGGCCATGCAGCGCTCGTTTTAGAAAAAATCAAAAAGCTTTGAGTGATGCTCAAACGGCTACCGCATGACGATGTGTTAGTTGTTGGGCTATGTGATGACGGAGGGCTTGTCTCGTCCCGTGTGTGCTTTAATTTCGGCGACCTCTTCGGCAAGTAGGATCAAGCTGGCAAGCGCCTGCTGACACGCCTGATTAAGACGTGAGTGGTCAGTTTCATAGTGTTCAATATAGAGGCGCAAGGTGGTGCCTTGGGTGCCGGTGCCCGAGAGGCGAAAGATTATCCGCGCACCATTAGTGAAGTGTATGCGCACCCCTTGGCCACTGCTGACGGAGGCGTCAATGGGGTCGGTGTAGCAGAAGTCATCGCTGTGGGCGACTTCAAAGCTGCCAAAGCATTTTCCTTTCAGGGTGTCGAGTTGAGCGTGTAGCCCTTTCATGAGTAGCTGGGCGCGGTCGTTATCGACCCCTTCATAATCGTGGCGGGTGTAGTAGTTGCGGCCATACTTTTGCCAATGCGCGGTGACGATTTCAGCGACGGACTGTTTCCGTTTAGCCATAATATTAAGCCAAAAAAGCACTGCCCACAGCCCATCTTTTTCGCGAATATGGCTGGAGCCGGTACCGAAACTCTCCTCTCCACACAGGGTGACTTTATCAGCATCCATTAAATTGCCAAAAAACTTCCAGCCGGTGGGCGTCTCATAGCAGGGGATGCCGAGCGCCTCAGCAACCCGGTCGACCGCCATGCTGGTCGGCATGGAGCGCGCGATGCCACGCAGGCCGTCTTGATAGCCGGGTGCGAGGGTGGCGTTAGCCGCAATGATCGCAAGGCTGTCGCTGGGGTTAACAAAGAAGTTATTGCCGAGTACCATATTGCGGTCACCATCCCCATCGGAGGCCGCTCCAAAGTCGGGGGCATCAGGGCTAAAGAGGATATTTACCAATGTTTTGGCATAGGTGAGGTTGGGGTCTGGGTGGCCATTTCCAAAGTCGATGAGTGGCTCGGCGTTGATGACGGTGCCTACG
>JALSHQ010000326.1 GCA_026982145.1 Gammaproteobacteria bacterium
TTTTTGATGATGGTTATTTCTGGACGGGGCTTTTCCGCAGCCGCGCATGGCGCGAATGGCACCTGCTTGCCAAATTGAAAACGATGGGGCTGCCGGTGCCGCAGCCGGTGGCGGCGCGCGTGGTTCTGAATGGATTGATTTACCGTGCCGACATCGTGATTGAAGCCATTCCCAATACGGTGACGTTGGCGCAGCGCTTGCGGCAGGGGCCACTCAATGAACTGGAGTGGTCGAAGATCGCCTATTGCCTCTACCGCTTTCACACGCTGGGGGTCTATCATGCTGATCTTAATGCGCACAATATTTTACTGAATGTGCAGGGCGACGTTTACTTGATCGACTTTGATAGAGGCCGAATACGTCAACCCGCCAGCGGTTGGCAGCAACAAAACCTGGCACGGCTAGAGCGCTCGCTTAACAAGTTAAAACGGCTCGAAGGGGATAGCTTTGCATTCGATGCCAAAGGGTGGTCACTGTTGTTGCGCATTTATAATGCCGCTTAAAGGTGACGTTCGATCTCTTTGAGATAATCCGGCAAGATGCGTTCACATTGGGCGATGAGGTTTTTACCCTGCTCACCCAGTTGCGCTGCTCGCGTAGGGTCTGCGAGTAGCGCTGAAATAGCCCCCTTCAAGGCTTCATCATCGGTCACTTGAATGGCGGCGTTAGCATCGACAAAAATCGCGGCCTCATCGCTAAAGTTTTTCATGTGTGACCCAAACAGCACCCCTTTGCCGAGCTGTGCCACTTCCAGGATATTGTGGCCGCCCACCGGGACTAATGTGCCACCCATAAAAACAAAATCGGCAGCTTTGATAAAGGCGGGCAGTTCGCCGAGTGTGTCGGCGAGGTAGATCTCGGTAGTATCAGTGATCGTTTCATTTTTGCTGCGCACCGCAATATTACAGCCTAAGGTGGCGAGCTGTTGCTGGATTGCCGCGCTGCGTTTGGGGTGGCGCGGCACAATGACTAACAGCCGCCCGTGACGTTGCTTGATCGATAACCACAGGCGTGCAATGCGCAGCTCTTCATCATCATGGGTCGAGGCGGCCAGTACAAAGGGGCGGCGGAGTGATATTGCTTCTACGCTGTTATGCGTTGGTGTGATCAGTTTGATATTGCCGACCGTTGTGACTTTGTCAGGCGCGGCGCCTAATGAGATGTAACGCTCTCGGTCACGCTCTGATCGGGCAAGGATTGCGGTGACGTTGGCTAATACATGCGGGCAGAGCGCGCGCAGCCACTCCGGCGCATCGACTGTTTTTTCTGAAAGACGACCATTAATGATCAGCAGTGGCGCGCCGCTCTGGGCGCAGTGCCGGTAAACGTGCGGCCACAGTTCGGTCTCCATAATCAGTGCGCAGCAGGGCTGAAGTTGGGTGATGAAACGTCGACTTGCCCAGTTGAAATCGATCGGTAGATAACAGTGTGTCGCACCCACAGGGAGCTGTTTCTGAGCGATGGCACCACCGGTGGGCGTGCTGGTGGTGAGGGTGATTTGCTTGTCTGGATAACGTCTGAGCAGCGCGTGAATCAGCGGCATTGCCGCATTCACTTCACCCACCGAGGCGGCGTGAATCCAGATACTCCTTTTGTGAAAGGTGCGGATGAAGCTGAGACGCTCGCGCAGAAAACGGATGTCGCGTTGTTGCCACGCCTGCCAAACGGTGAAGAGAACAGCCGGGATAGCGAACAGGGTTAATAACAGGTGGTAGCGCCACATAGTCTATTTTTGAATGGTTGCTGGCTTATTCATACGGGCTGATTCTATTGGGCTGCGACTTGAAGCGGCGATGAATCCACAGGTACTGGTTCGGAACCCGCCGCACATGTTCT
>JALSHQ010000327.1 GCA_026982145.1 Gammaproteobacteria bacterium
CCCCGGCATCACATTATTAATAGAATTACTTGAAATGTTGAGAACCAGTCCACATCTCAACACTGGCGCACTGCTGGAGCGCTGGCGCGCGCGCGAAGAAGGCCGCTATTTAGCCAAACTGGTACAACAGGAAAGCTTGATCGACGACGATCAAAAACAGGAGTTTAGCGACCTATTACAGCAGCTATATCGACAGCATATGACGCAGCGCATTGAGTTTCTCTGCAACAAACCCGTTTCAGAACACAGTGACGCCGAGAAAGTGGAATTACAACAGTTGCTTAAACAGAAATCAGCAATTTAATCGATATTTAGCCACCCGCGTGAAAGCGCCATTTTTCGGGGTTCTCAGAGCCCACCTAAATGGTATAGAATAGCGGGCTATTTTTTGCTCACGCATCATTGTTATGAAGGAAGGGCTCACGCCACATGAATCAAGCACAGCAGCAATCTCAGCTTAAAGTACTGATAGCAAAAGGCAAAGAACAGGGCTACCTCACCTACCGCGAAATTAACGATCACCTGCCAAGCGACATTGTTGATCCGGATCAGATCGAAGACATCGTCAGCATGATCAATGATATGGGGATCACGGTGCATGAGGTCGCTCCAGATACCGATAGCCTAGCCATCTCAGACTCCTCTGCCGCCAGCACAGACGACGACGCCGCCGAAGAGGCCGCCGCCGCGCTCGCCAGTGTAGATAGCGAGTTTGGTCGCACCACCGACCCTGTGCGCATGTACATGCGTGAAATGGGCACCGTTGAGTTGCTGACCCGCGAAGGTGAAATCAAAATTGCCAAACGCATTGAGGCAGGTCAACGCCAGATGATGCAAGCGCTTGCCACCTTCCCGCAAACAATCGACATGCTATACGAGACCTTCACCCGAGTTGAAAACCAAGAGACACGTCTAAACGACCTGCTCACAGGGTTTATCGATCCGAATGCTGAAGATGTCATCCCGCCTCCAGCGCCGCCGAAATCAAGCACCGATGATGACGATGAAATCGTCGACACCGGCCCAGACCCAGAAGAAGTGCGCGAGCGTTTCGCAGAAATTAAAAAGCGTTATGATAAAGCCATCGCCGCCATCGAAAAAAATGGCCAAGACTTGGTGAAAAACCAGCAACTGCGCAGCGCAATGGCCGAGCCTATTATGGAGCTTAAGCTCGTACCCAAACTCACTGATAAACTCATCAAAAACATGCGCACCACAGTCAATCGCATTCGCGCACAGGAAAAGATCATCATGGACATCTGCGTCAGCAAAGCGCACATGCCACGTAAAGAGTTCATCACCTCGTTCCCGGATAATGAAACTGACCTGAGCTGGCTACCCAAGCAGATCGCGGGAAATCACAAATACTCGCCCGTGCTTAAAGAGTTTGAAGAAGAGATCCTGCGCGCACAGAGCAAACTATTAGCGGTTCAAGAGGAGTCACACCTCTTTATCCCTGAGATCAAAGATATCAATCGTAAGATCTCAATCGGCGAAGCCAAAGCGCGCCGCGCCAAGAAAGAGATGGTTGAAGCCAATCTTCGACTAGTGATCTCGATCGCAAAAAAATATACCAACCGTGGCCTACAGTTTCTTGACCTGATTCAAGAAGGAAACATCGGCTTGATGAAAGCGGTCGACAAGTTTGAATACCGTCGTGGTTACAAATTCTCAACCTACGCCACGTGGTGGATTCGCCAAGCGATCACCCGCTCGATTGCCGATCAGGCGCGCACCATTCGTATCCCGGTGCATATGATTGAGACCATCAACAAACTCAACCGCATCTCTCGCCAGATGCTGCAAGAGATGGGGCGTGAAGCAACCCCGGAAG
>JALSHQ010000328.1 GCA_026982145.1 Gammaproteobacteria bacterium
TCAATATCGGCTGGATTACCGATAACCATCACCTTGTCCAGCACCTTGGCCTGAACCTGACCAGTAGCTGGGTCGCTATCTGACGCTGCGGCTGGCAGCGTTAGCCCCAGTGCGGTAATAGCTAGCGCACTGCGTAGTAAACAATTCTCTCTCTTCACCTTTTCGACTCCTTCAATCAATCTCAACATTTATCTTTTGTGGTGTACTGCTGCGGTGACAGCAACAGAGCAGGAGGGCATTATGCAAAAAAGAAATACGAATGTAAATAGAAATCATTCTCATTTGATAGAATGGTGAACCATGAACCAAGCCCCATCCACCGCACCCCTTTCTCTCCCCTAGATTCGTGGATCGATTAAATATTTATCCCGACCAGACGAAACATAGAGGCAAGCTGTCAACGAAGGGCGACATAGAGGCGGTTTACCAAAATAGCACTGGCTATCAACTCTTCTTGTCAGATAGAATTCCCTACTTCTTTTTCTCTATATTAAGCGATCGACGATAGTGGCTATTTCAGACGGTAAAATCGTCATAAAAGGCGTAACAAAAGATGGGCGTAAGTTTCGCCCCAGTGACTGGGCACAACGGCTGGCCACGGCGGTGGGCACCCCAGGCACAGACCGGCGCATCAGGTATCACCCTAAGGTGAAAGTGGCCGCGATTGACGGGATTAACTGCGTTGTGGTCGACAAAGCCCTGGAAGAGTCCGAACCCATGCTCTACTCCTTTTTGGTCGAGTTTGCCGATAGCAATAATCTGGAAGTCGAACAAGGATAAGCCGCTAATCTCTCAGCGGCCTGATTGGTTCAACAGGAACGTTACGGCCGACTACTTCTCGTCATCAGGCCAGTTTTGAATGTAATTTTTGAGCAGTTTGTTCTCAAACTCCTTCTTCGTCAGCAACGCCTCAACCACATCACCGATCGACAACATTCCGACACACTCATCACCCTCGACCACCGGGAGGTGGCGAATGCGCCGTCCGGTATCGTTATGGATCATCAGGTCCATCGCTTCATCAAGTGAGGTATCCGCAGTGCAGGTAATCAGGCTCGGCGCCATCACCTCACCGACTTTGACCTGGCTCAGGTCGCGGCCTCTGCCCAAAGCCATCAACACGTCACGCTCGGTCATAATGCTCTTCAGTGATCCACTCTCCAACACCACCACTGAACCAATGCGGTGTTCGGCCATCATCGCCACCGCCTCACTGAGCGACTGATCCGCCGTCACGCTGTAACTGGCATCAGCCTTTTTGTTTAAAATATGACTCACATTCATATAAAAGGTGCCTTTCTCTAAAATCCCCATCGCATAGGTAATGGGCTTTAATTTATACACCTTTGCCTACCCTGTCCAACTCAGCGCGCTACAACGCCGTACAAATCATTTAGCCCACAACGACGACACGGAATACATGGAAGAAAAAATTCAGGGTAGACTACAGTTTTCATCTTATGAGAACTGTGGATCACCGTGCCGACTGAAAAGAGACCTCCGCTACGGGAGAGAAAATATGCCCGCACAAAACTGTCACTGCTCAACGCGGCCGTGCAAGCGATGGAGGAGAGCGCGCTGGAAAACATTTCGGTCAAAGCGCTATGCGAGGAGGCCGATGTGTCAGAGGCGACCTTTTTCAACTACTTTACGAAAAAAACGGATCTGCTCGACTACTTCATCCAGCTCTGGAATCTGGAGCTGACGTGGCACCATCAACACAGTGATGCCAAAGGTCTCGCACTACTCGAGCATAGCTTCAGCCAGATCGCCCGGCAATATCAAAAGCACCCTGGCGTCATGGCCGAAATTATCAGCCACCAAACACGAC
>JALSHQ010000329.1 GCA_026982145.1 Gammaproteobacteria bacterium
GAACGCCAGCGGGAAGAGATCGCGCGCCATCGCCGTCACGAAGAGACAATGCTGCCGGAAGATATGCAATATGAGCAGGTGCGCGGGCTCTCTATCGAAGTGCAGCAGAAATTAACGGCGCAGCGCCCTGCCACCCTTGGTCAGGCGGGGCGTCTACCGGGGGTGACCCCAGCGGCAATATCACTGTTGCTGGTGCATCTGAAAAAACGGTCGGTCGTCGCCGGGCAGCGATCGGCATGATGAATTTTAATCATGGTGCTCAGACAGAACAGGCCGAGCGATTGCGGTGTGGTATTGATGCGATGGGGCTGTCGGTTTCGGCCGAGCAGCAGCAAAAAATGGTTGATTATTTGGGTCTGCTCGAAAAATGGAATAAAGCCTATAACTTGACGGCCGTGCGAGACCCGATCGTGATGGTATCGCGACACTTGCTCGACAGCCTCACTGTGGTGCCGTACATTAAGAGTGGTCGGATGCTTGATGTGGGCAGCGGAGCAGGACTGCCGGGGATACCGCTGGCGATTCTGTTTCCAGAGACTCAGTTTGTGTTGCTGGATAGCAGCCGTAAAAAGACCCGTTTTATCACGCAGGCGGCCGGCGAGTTAAACATCAGCAATGTCGAGGTGCATTGTGGGCGTGTCGAGGCGTATCGCCCTGAGCAGCTGTTTGATCAGATTACGTCACGCGCCTTTGCCGAGATTTCGCTGATGGTGAAATTGACGCGCCATCTGCTGCGCCCGGATGGCGAGTGGTTGGCAATGAAAGGGCAGCACCCGACGGCCGAACTGGCCGAGCTTGAAACGTTGTGTGAGCAAGTGGCTGTATCAGCGGTGGTGGTGCCGGGGGACGATGCGGCGCGCCATATTGTGCAGTTGCCCCCCAAGATTGACTAAAAGCCGCTCGCGATGTGAGCCGGATCAGGAACCCGTTTATGAGCAGAATAATTGCGATAACCAATCAAAAGGGTGGTGTGGGCAAGACCACCACGACGGTGAATTTGGCCGCATCGCTGGTGGCGACCAAGCGTCGGGTATTGCTGATCGATCTTGACCCACAGGGCAATGCCACCATGGGGAGCGGCGTTGACAAAAACGGGCTTGAACTCACCTGTTGTGATGTTTTGCTGGGTGATGCCAGTGCTGCTGAGGTGATGATTTATCAGGAGCATATTGGCTACTCCCTGCTGCCATCCAATGCGGATTTGACGACTGCCGAAGTGGAGTTGATTAATCTCGATGGCAGAGAGAGCCGTCTCGCCAAGGCGCTGCAAGTGATCGAAAATCAATTTGATTATATATTGATTGATTGCCCGCCTACGCTGAATATGTTGACGGTGAATGCGCTAGTGGCTGCCGAAGGGGTGATTATCCCGATGCAGTGTGAGTATTATGCGCTCGAAGGGTTGAGCGCTTTGATAGCGACGATTGAACAGGTGCGTGAAACGGCGAATCCACGCCTCTCGATTGAAGGGCTCTTACGCACGATGTTTGACCCACGAAACAATCTTTCGAATGAGGTATCAGCGCAGTTGATCAGCCATTTTGGTGACAAGGTTTATCGCACCGTGGTGCCTAGAAACGTGCGGTTGGCCGAAGCACCGAGCCACGGCTTGCCGGCGATTCAGTACGATAAAACCTCGCGCGGTGCGCTGGCCTACTTAGCACTGGCGGGTGAGATATTGCGCCGTGAATCCAAGGCGGCCGAGGTCGCATAATATTTTTTGATATTATTTTCAAAAGATTAAGGATAATAATTTAGTTAACCATATTTTTAGAGAGCAATTGATGGCGACGAAAAAGCGTGGTTTGGGACGCGGGCTAGATGC
>JALSHQ010000330.1 GCA_026982145.1 Gammaproteobacteria bacterium
CTTAGTGCCTTCGGTAAACAATTTCAAGACCGTATTGATAACATTTTTATCACTGCCATCAACCCACCTCACATTTTTCTCTGCGCGCAACCAGGTGATCTGGCGCTTGGCGAGTTGGCGCGTGGCGATGATGCCGCGCTCGACTGCCTCATCGAGCGTCAATTCTCCATCTAAATGCGCCCACAATTGGCGATAGCCCACCGAACGAATCGCCGGCAGCCCGGCGTGCAATTTTTCTTGCGCATAAAGCCCCGACACTTCATCAAGAAACCCTTGTGCCATCATCTGCTCAAAACGGTGTTCAATGCGGCGATGCAACACTGTGCGCTGCGGCGGTGCCACAATGAGTTTTTTGATCGGATACGGAAACGGCTCACGTTCATCACACTCGGTGAGTTCCGTCATCGAGCGGCCGGTAATTTCATACACCTCCAGTGCGCGCTGAATCCGCTGCGGGTCATTTTTATGGATTCGCGCCGCCGATACCGCATCGATTTTTGCCAACCGTGCATGCATCGCTACCCACCCCTCACGCTCAGCATCCGCCTCAAGCTGCGCACGCACCGCCGCATTGGCCGAGGGCAGGGGCGACAACCCCTCGCTTAGCGCCTTGTAGTAAAGCATTGTCCCACCCACCAGCAAGGGTATTTTCCCGTACGCGATAATCTCATCAATCGCCGCCATGGCATCACTGCGAAACCGCGCGGCTGAGTAGGCTTGTGTCGGTTCACAAATATCGATCAAGCGGTGTGGCGCGCGCGCTAAAATCTCCGCACCCGGCTTAGCAGTGCCGATATCCATGCCGCGATAGACCAGTGCAGAATCGACACTAATAATCTCACACGGCAGCGACGCCACCAGCTGCGCGGCGATATCCGTCTTGCCTGCCGCGGTCGGCCCCATTAAGAAAAACACTGGGGTTTGTTCTTTATCACTCATCGTCATTGACAATATCCACTGCAAGCAACCTCAATCCGCTTCATGATACACACAACGCGTGAATTTCTTTATATAATCCAACACGAGTGAATTATGCAGACAAAATAGAAACCATCATGAAATTCTCAAAACAACCCGTCATCGGTGCCCTCTGCGCTACGCTATTGGCAGCCTCTCCGGCCATATGGGCTGATGCCAGCGCACCATTTTACGCGGTAAATCAGAACCCTTTGATTCAACTGCTCGGGCTGCCACCACTGGAGAAGGGAGAAGTAACCACCGCTGGTGCCACTTCATCGTGGGTAATACTCAACACCAGTAGCAACTCCATTTCTGAAACCGTGCAGCAGGAATCGATTGTGCTCGATGGTGAAAGCTACCGCCTCAATTTTATGTTTCGCCACGGACTAAAACAGAGTCTATTTGGCCTAAAGGGCATCGAGGTCGGCATCGACATCCCTTATATCAGACACAGCGGCGGCTCACTGGATGGGTTCATCCGTAAATGGCATGAGGCACTCGGGCTGACTAACAGCGAGCGGGAGCAGTTCCAGAATAACCAGCTTCGCTATGAATACAGCCGCAACGGCGTTGCTCAGTTACGCACGGTTAACACCACAGATAGCATCGGGGACATCAGACTCTCGGCCGCTTGGCAACTGCGCTGCAGAAAAGCGGCGGAGCACCACTGTAGCGCACTGCGGGCTGGGCTAAAACTCCCCACCGGCAGTGTAGAAAAACTCAGTGGCAGCGGCGGCATTAATTTTTCACTGGCGCACACTACCTCACGCACTTATCAACGCTACACTTTTAATTACGGCGGCGGCCTCTTGCTTAACGGCAACAGTGATCTGCTCAACGAACAACAAAAACGTATGGTC
>JALSHQ010000331.1 GCA_026982145.1 Gammaproteobacteria bacterium
CAAGTTCGATCCCGATCATTAACCCTTTGCCGCGAATTTCAACCACCCCCGCTTCATCTGTTAATGCCTGTTTTAGCGCGGTGCGGATACGCTGACCCACTTTTTCAGCGCGCGCGATAAGTTGTTTCTTTTCCACTGTTTCAAGCACGGCGAGCGCCACACTGCAGGCGAGTGGGTTGCCGCCAAAGGTTGAGCCGTGGTGACCCGCTTGCAGTACATTCACAGCCGCTCCCTGAACCAAGCATGCGCCGATGGGGAAGCCGTTGCCTAGCCCTTTGGCGAGTGTAGCGACATCCGGTTTGATGGCGCTATGTTGCCACGCAAACCACTTTCCGGTGCGGCCGATGCCGGTTTGAACTTCGTCCAGCATCATCAACCAGCCGTGCTCATCACAGAGTTCACGCACCGCCGTGAGATAATCTTCATCAGGGATATTGATGCCGCCTTCGCCTTGAATCGGTTCAATCAGGATGGCGACGGTATCGCTGCTATTTTTTGCAATCTCTCGCAGCTCATCAATGTCGTTGAATTTGGCACGCACAAAACCTTGAACCAGTGGCTCAAAGCCCGCTTGTACCTTACGGTTGCCGGTGGCGCTCAACGTGGCCAGCGTGCGCCCATGGAAGCTGTTTTCTGTGACGACGATGGTGGGAGTGGTAATCCCTCTGTTATGGCCATAAAGGCGGGCGATTTTGATCGCTGCCTCACACGCCTCCGCGCCGGAGTTGGTGAAAAAAGCCTGCGCCATGCCAGAGAGGCGCATCAGCTCATCCGCCAGCTGTTGTTGTTGTGGGATGTGATACAGGTTGCTGGTGTGGATGAGCTTGCTGCCCTGTTGCGTAAGCGCATCGGCGACGGCGGGGTGGGCATGCCCTAGCCCACACACGCCAATGCCGCTGAGCGCATCGAGGTGACGTTTGCCGTGGTTGTCCCAGAGCCAGACACCTTCGCCTTTTTCAAAGGTGACGGGCAGGCGCGCATAAGTTGGCATGATCGAATCTGGCATGATTGCACTCTTTCTCATCTACTAAACAAAAAGGCCGTCCGTGGTAACTGACTGCCACTATTTTAGGAAACGGGAAATTATAGCGGATTTTGCTGTTTTAGATACGGTAGATCTCGAGCTAAGTCTTGCTGTTTTACGAGTGGAAAGGGCGCTAAAAAAGATTCAACCGCTTCATTATTATAGGCAAATAGCCGATGTATGAGGGGTAGATGAGTGTGTGCGCCCATAATTTTAGATCAGTTTTAGGGGTGCTTATCGCTGTAACCGACTGATAAATATAAGCCAATGCTGGTTTTGTCTTCTGATAACTCGCAATCCAATATGAGTGAAATTCAATGAATGGTGGTCAATATGAGCGGTGAGGCAGTGGTGCAGCCCTTGAAAGTTCCCAATAATCTGCAGCAGATTCCAGAATCTGTGGATCTGAGTGCATTTGAACCTTTTAATGTTTTTTCTACTGAGATGTTGGAAACGGTGGTGAGTGAAGCGACGATTGAGCGCTTGCCGCCGGGTAGGCGCATTTTCAATCAGGGAGATATGGACGGTAAAAGTGTTTTCTTGCTCTCTGGCCAGATCGCCTTGATCGCAGAAGGGCATCCCGCTATCACCATCAAGGCGGGCACTAGCGAGGCGCTAGAGGCCGTTGCAGACAGTAAACCGCGCGAGGTAACGGCGCTTGCGAGAAGCAGTATCACCATGATGTCAGTGGCCACTGACTTGCTCTATGAGATGAAAAAAACAACGCCCATGGTCTCCATGAAAAACCAAGGGGGAAGCGGCAAAGAGGGTCGTTCCAAATCTGCCCGG
>JALSHQ010000332.1 GCA_026982145.1 Gammaproteobacteria bacterium
GGCTGCATACGATGGGCAGCGATGATGCGCTGCTTAAACTGCACCATATCGGCTCCGTTTAAGGTCTCCCACAATGCCGGCTGCCCTAGTAGAAAAATCTGCAGTAACGCCCGCTCACCGCGCTGAAAATTACTGAGCATGCGCAGCTCTTCGAGCGTACCGTGGTTCAAACAGTGCGCCTCATCCACCGCAAGGATGACGCGCTTGTTTTCATCCGCTGAGGCCAGCAGGTATTTTTCTAGGCGATTCAGTTGTTCAGCTTTACTACAAGCGGCATCTAGGCCAAAACAGGTGAGCACTGCACGCACCAGCTCATCAGCTGACAACACTGGCGACATCAGCATTCGAACAATCACTTCATCGGCAGAGATACCTTCCAACAGGCTACGCATCAGGAATGATTTCCCTGTGCCAGCCTCACCGCTCACCACGATGATCCCCTCGCCTTTCTCAATGCCGTAGCCGAGATATGCAATGCCGCGCTTATAGGTGGCGCTAGAAAAAAGAAAGCTGGGATCCGGCACCAGACAAAAAGGCTTTCTTTTCAGTCCATAATAGTTTTCGTACATTTCAGGGGCGTGTCTTCTAGTCTGGATCCAGTATTGATTTCCCTTTCAAGTACTGCAATAACGGATAATAGCGCTGAGCGCCATTACATTATGCGCCAATCCCTAACGCCTCACAAACACTATTATCACAAAAACAACAAGGGAATTAAATGAGGGAAAACTGAACCCATCACGCTAGGTCAATCAATCAACCAAGCCCAGCACGGGTACCGACAGCTCCAACAGAAGTTTTCCGCGGCGTACTTCTACGGACGAGAGCACGCTTTTCGCCATCATCTGCTTCATGTCACTCTCTTGTAACTTGTAGACGAGAATCACCGGCAGTGACTGGCGCATCAACTGCTGTAGCGCAAGCTGCACTGTCGCGGTGATTTCAGCAGGCATGTCGTAAAGTTCGAGCCGCTTTATTTTTGGGTCTCGTAGATAGAACTCCCCCGTCTGCTGGCGGTATTCAAGATCACCATCAATGAAGCCGCGCCCCTCTCCTGTCAAAATACCCGGCACGTTCGCCAAGACAGAGAATTCTAGTCCAATCCGCCCATCCTTTTGCGCCAATGAAACTTTTGGATTGTGCGCAGTCAACATCACAAATGGAGTGATGTGTTTAACGGGGAAGTAGCCTGCGAATGCCTCCTGTACCTCCTCTTTAGAGAGCTCGACGGTGTAAGCTGCGGCTACCACCGGTTGCAGTAAAAAAAGAGAGATTATCATTAAAAAACAGCGCAAATCTGGGTAATGCTTCATGGTTACTTCCGCTAAGTCATCATTGACGTTCCATTATGGCCCGGCGCTTTCAAATCTGCCAGCGATTAACAACCGCCCACTCATTGATTTATTGGCGCCAACGATTTGCATCAAGCTGCTTTCTCTTGCCGATAATCACTTAATATTGCCTCTTGAGATGATGGTTTTTATCAAGCCATTATGTGGTACGCTGTTTTGAGAACGATGCACTTTCCCCTTGTTTTCTAGTGGTTATTTTGCAATGGGACTTTAAAAGCAGTGTCCGTAAAAGAGAGCGCCACTAACTTTTTCTCAGGGATCAGCAGACAAGATGAGTAGCGAACAACGAGCAGATAGCGCAATAGATGCAACGCCACCGGAAATAGCAGAGCAATCTGTAGCCACCAAGCCAAGCTTGGATAAAGCCGCGCTGGTCACTCAACTGCAAGCGATTGTCGCCACCGATGCTGTGCTCTATGACGAAGAGGATCTGCGCCCTTACGAATGTGATGCACTCTCGGCCTATCGCAAACTGCCGATGGTCGTGGTGCTGCCGAGCACTGTTGCGGAGGTGCAGGCGATCATGCGCCTCTGCTATCAACACCACCTGCCGGTGATCGCACGCGGCGCAGGCACCGGCCTATCAGGGGGGGCAACCCCGGTGGGTGATGGTGTGGTGTTGAGTCTTGCCAAGTTTATGTCGATCCTCAATATTGACCCATCGGCTCGCACCGCTGTCGTACAACCGGGGGTGCGTAATCTCGCCATCTCTCAGGCTGTCGTGCAGCATCGTCTTTATTATGCACCCGACCCTTCATCGCAGATCGCCTGCACTATCGGTGGCAATGTTGCCGAAAACTCCGGGGGTGTCCACTGCCTCAAATATGGCCTTACCGTGCACAATGTGTGCAAGGCCAAGATCGTTACCATGGCAGGTGAACTCATCACACTCGGTAGTGATGCACTCGACAGCAGCGGCTACGACTTGCTCGCACTGATCAACGGCTCCGAAGGGATGCTTGGGGTCGTGGTGGAAGTGACCGTGAAGCTTACCCCAATGCCGGATCGGGCGCAGGTTGCCCTAGCAGCATTCGATGATGTGGTGAAAGCAGGCAATGCGGTCGGTGCAGTGATCGCCGCTGGCATTATTCCGGGCGGGCTGGAGATGATGGATAAACTGGCGATACAAGCGGCGGAAGACTTTGCAAAGGTTGGCTACCCCACCGATGCAGAGGCGATTCTGCTGTGCGAACTCGACGGCTCCCATGAAGAGGTTGCGGAGCAGATGGTCATGGTGAGAGAAATTATGCAACAGTGCGGTGCCACAGAGGTTCGCACTGCCCGTGACGAGGCCGAGCGCGAGGCGTTTTGGCGCGGACGCAAGGCGGCCTTTCCCGCCGTTGGACGCTTGGCACCCGATTACTACTGCATGGACGGCACCATTCCGCGCAAACATCTGCCCTATATTTTGCGCCGTATGGGTGAGCTCTCAATCGAGTATGACCTGCGCGTGGCTAACGTCTTCCACGCGGGCGATGGCAACCTCCACCCGCTTATTCTTTACGATGCCAACATCCCCGGCGAGCTAGCGCGCACCGAGGCCTTTGGCGGCAAAATACTGGAGCTCTGTATCGAAGTGGGCGGCACCATTACTGGTGAGCACGGCGTCGGCATCGAAAAGCTCGACCAGATGCACCTGCAATTTAGCCGAGAAGAACTAATACAATTCCATGCTGTGAAACACGCTTTTGATCCACAGGGGCTACTTAATCCGGGCAAGGCAGTGCCGACACCCAAACGCTGCTCTGAATACCGTCAACTGCCTGCACAAGGCGAAACGAACAAACACGCTTTGGCATCACAAAAGAGTGGCCAACCATCATGAATCAGGAGATCAGCCAACAGCTGCAACAGCAGGTCATCGAGGCTGCCCACAACCGCGAATCGCTTCAGCTCGTCGGTAGCAACAGCAAAAAATTTCTCGGCGCTATTGCTGATGTCACCCCGCTTGAGGCCAGTGGCCACCGCGGCATTGTCAGTTATGACCCGGTAGAGCTGGTAGTCACTGCACGCGCTGGCACTCCCTTGCATGAACTGGAACAGGTGCTCGCTGAGGCCAATCAAATGTTGCCCTTTGAGCCGCCGCACTTTGGCCCAAATGCAACACTAGGGGGGACTATCGCCTGCGGTCTCTCCGGCCCCAGCCGCCCCTTTTCAGGTGCTGCTCGCGACTATGTGCTCGGCGTAAAACTGATTAATGGCCGTGGCGAAATACTCAATTTCGGCGGGCAGGTGATGAAAAATGTTGCCGGTTATGACTGCTCTCGGCTAATGGCCGGCGCGATGGGCACACTTGGGCTACTGTTGGAGATCAGCCTAAAAGTGCTACCCAAACAGGCCACCGAAATCACACTCATCCACCCTGCCCCGGTGACTGAGGCGCTTGAAATCATGAACCACTGGTCAGGAAAGTCACTGCCCCTCAGCGCCGCCTGTCATGATGGTGAGAATTTATACTTGAGACTCAGCGGTGCGAAAACAGCTGTGGCCAGTGCTCATCAACTCATGGGGTATGCACCGCAACCCGACAGCCCGCTTTTCTGGCAAGATTTGA
Organism: Gammaproteobacteria bacterium; assembly: GCA_026982145.1. Lineage (GTDB taxonomy): Bacteria > Pseudomonadota > Gammaproteobacteria > SZUA-140 > SZUA-140 > SZUA-76. Next base: position 3,907 of record JALSHQ010000332.1, read on the forward strand.
AAGAGCAGCGCCTTCCCTTTTTTCAATCCACACTGCCACTATGGCGCTTATCGCTGCCGGGCGCATCGGCTCACCTCAATATTTCCGGCCAGTGGCTGATCGACTGGTGCGGTGCCCAGCGCTGGCTATTGTGTGATAGCCCCCCCGCGCTCATTCGCGAGCAGGCACAAGCCGCCGGAGGACATGCGACCCTCTTCCGGCGCGGTGCAGATGAGATCGACATTTTTCATCCCCCAGAAAAAGGGGTGATGTTGCTGCACCGCAACCTTAAGCAGGCATTTGACCCGCTTGGAATTTTCAACCCCGGCCGCCTCTACCCCGGCCTCTAAAACAGTTTTTTAATTCAAATCTACGCGGATTAATTGATGCAGACCCAACTTGCAGACGACATCAAAAGCACCCGGATTGGCGAAGAAGCCGATGCGATTTTACGCAGCTGCGTCCACTGCGGTTTTTGCACCGCCACCTGCCCCACTTACCAAGCCACTGGTGACGAGCTGGAGAGCCCGCGCGGGCGCATCTACCTCATCAAACAGATGCTGGAAGGAAACCCAGTCTCGCACCGAACACAACGCCACCTCGACCGCTGCCTTACCTGCCGTGCCTGCGAAACCACCTGCCCTTCCGGGGTTAAATATGGTCGACTGGTGGAGATTGGGCGCGCATATGTCGATAAAAAAGTGGGGCGCACGCTGCCCGATATTGTCATCCGCAAAGCGTTGCGCACGCTGCTCCCCTACCCACGTCGGCTGGCACCACTACTGAAAGTTGCACAGTTACTTAAACCCCTGCTGCCAAAATCGCTAAAACAGAAAGTCCCTGCTGTGCAAAGTGTGCCTGCCTCTGCCGCTACTCATCACTCGCGAAAAATGGTGGCGTTGGCTGGCTGTGTACAATCAGCTATCAAACCCGGCACTCATCGTGCTGCACTCAAAATATTTGACCGGCTCGGCATCACCCTCACCACGCCACCCGCAGCAGGCTGTTGCGGTGCGGTCAGCTACCACCTGACCCAGCATGAAGAGGGTGCCAATTTTATGCGGCACAACATCGACGCTTGGTGGCCGCTCATCGACCCCGCCTCAGCCTCACCCCACGAGGCAATTTTAATCACTGCCAGTGGGTGCGGCACGATGGTGAAAGAGTATGGCGCAATCCTTAAAGATGACCCCGCCTATGCGGACAAAGCCGCGCTGGTTTCAGCACTCGCCAAAGACCCGTGTGAAGTTGTCGCCAATGAAGATTTATCACGGCTTAAACTTAACCCGCCCGCTCAAAAGATCGCCTTTCAATCCCCCTGCTCGCTACAACACGCCCAGCAACTAAACGGGCGAGTGGAGGCGACCTTGAAGCAGCTCGGCTTTAAGCTCACCCCGGTGCCCGACGGCCACCTCTGCTGCGGCTCGGCCGGCACCTACTCTGTACTGCAACCTGAAATGGCGCAGTCACTACTCAACAACAAACTGGCCGCTTTGATGAGTGGCGCGCCTGATATCATTGCCACCGCTAACATCGGCTGCCAACTACAGCTTGAGTGCAAATCCACCCGTCCGGTAAAGCATTGGCTGGAACTGGTTGCGGAGGCGATGGTGTAGTGCGTTTTTGCAAAAAAAAGGCCACCCAAAAGGTAGCCTTAAATCACTAAGAACGGTTTTTAGCTTACGACTTCACCACCACCTCGACCCGGTCTACGCGCTGAAAACCTCGCGGCAGTTTGTTACCACGGCGGCCGCGCTCTCCCGTGTAAGCGGCAAGCTCTTTCGCTTTTAAGTTCAGGTGGCGCTGCCCCGAATAAACAACCAGTGTCGCTTGTGCAGGTACGATGGTCATTGCAATCACGTACTCTTCACGTTCGGCAACACGCTTCGTGGGAATGCCAATCACCTTGACCCCCTTCCCCTTAGAGAGTTCAGGCAGCTCGCCCACTGGGTTAACCAACATGCGCCCTTCCGTGGTAATCGCTACCACTAAGTCAGTCGCCAGATTATACAGTGGTGCCGGAGGCAATACTTGCGCTCCCTTGGGCAGTGATAGCAACGCTTTACCCGCTTTGTTTTTTGTGAATATGGTATTGAGTTTAGAGATGAAGGCGTAGCCTGCATCGGAGGCGATCAGGTACTGGTCGTCCACACTCCCCATCATCACCCCTTTAAAACTAGCACCATCAGGGGGGTTCAAGCGACCGCTAAGGGGTTCACCATGGCCACGAGCCGAAGGCAAAGTGTGCGCCAACAGCGCGTAACAGCGCCCGGTACTATCGATAAAAATCGCTGATTGGTTGCTTCGCCCGCGCGCTGCCGAAGCAAAACTATCGCCTGATTTATAGGTAATTGAAGCGGGGTCCATCTCGTGTCCTTTGGCAGAACGCACCCAACCTTTCTCGGAAAGGATCACCGTCACTGGCTCTGCTGGCGTCAGCGCAGTTTCATCCATTGCTGCGGCGGCATCTCGCACGACGATCGGTGAGCGGCGCACATCGCCATAGCTTTCTGCATCGGCAATCAACTCTTTTCGAATTAATGTTTTTAAGCGCGCTTTGGAAGCGAGAGTCTTCTCCAGCTGGTCACGCTCTTTTGCCAGCGCCTCCTGCTCGGCGCGAATTTTCATCTCTTCCAAGCGCGCCAACTGACGAAGCTTGGTGTCGAGGATGTAATCGGCCTGTTCATCCGTTAACTCAAAGCGCTTCATCAACACTTGCTTCGGTTTATCTTCGCTGCGAATGATCTTAATCACTTCATCCATATTAAGGAAAGCGACTAACAGGCCATCCAGCAAGTGCAAGCGGCGATTCACTTTATCAAGACGATATTGTAGACGTTTACGCACGGTCTCGGTTCTAAATACCAACCACTCTTTCAACATCGAAAGCAGATTTTTTACCTGCGGTTTTCCATCGATACCGATAATATTGAAGTTGGCGCGATAGGTACGCTCAAGATCCGTAGTCGCAAAAAGGTGCGACATCAGCGCATCGATATCGACACGATTCGAACGCGGTGTAATCACCAAGCGTGTGGGGTTTTCATGGTCTGATTCGTCGCGAAGGTCTTCCACCATCGGCAGTTTCTTCGCTGTCATCTGATTCGCAATCTGTTCCAGTACCTTGGCACCTGATACATGATGCGGCAGTGCAGTGACGATGATGTCACCATCCTCCTGCTCATAAATCGCGCGCATTCGCACACTGCCGTTACCCGTTTCGTACATTTTAAGGATATCCGCCTTCGGCATGATGATCTCAGCATCGGTGGGAAAGTCAGGGCCTTTGATATGTTCACACAGCGCAGCAAGATCCGCTTTTGGCTCATCTAATAAACGCACACAGGCACTAACCACTTCACGCATGTTGTGTGGTGGAATATCCGTGGCCATACCCACGGCAATGCCCGTGGTACCGTTCAATAACACATTCGGCACGCGCGCAGGCAAGACAGTAGGCTCATCAATGGTGCCATCAAAATTAGGTGCCCACTCAACAGTGCCCAAGCCGACCTCTGAGAGCATTAGCTCAGAGTAGCGCGTCATGCGTGATTCGGTATAACGCATTGCCGCAAATGATTTCGGGTCATCAGTCGAGCCCCAGTTGCCTTGCCCATCAATAAAGGGATAGCGGGTTGAGAACGGCTGCGCCATCAGCACCATCGCTTCGTAGCAAGCGGAATCACCATGCGGGTGAAATTTACCCAGCACATCACCCACAGTACGCGCTGATTTCTTAAATTTTGCCGTCGCTGAAAGCCCCAGCTCCGACATTGCATAAACAATGCGCCGCTGCACCGGCTTCATCCCGTCACCAATATTGGGCAGCGCACGGTCAAGAATCACGTACATCGAATAGTTGAGGTAAGACTCCTCAGTAAATGTTTTGAGCGGCATGCGCTCAATGCCGTCATCTTGGCGTTTCTGAATATCGCTCATCTAATCCTGCTTTTCTCACTCAAACTCAAAATTGGAACCTATTATACGCAATAAACAGCACCCTCTTCTCTTATTATTCGCACATTGAACAGCAACGGTGAATCACGTATATTCCATGTTTTAACCATTTACATGATCAATACAACATATAATACGGAACAAAAATATGCCTTTTAAAAAACAGCTCATCACCTGCACCGTGCTCGCGGCACTCACCCCCACCCTTGCCAATGCTGCCAGCACGTGGAATGGCGAAGCTGAGCTAGGCGTCGTGAGCACGACAGGCAACACCGAGACCAACACTTTCAACCTCAATACCAAGCTGGAAAATAATCGTGAGCAGTGGAAGCACCTGTTTCTATTCAACACCCTCCACAGCAATAATGGAGATGTTAGCACCGCTGAACGCTATGTGTTGATTGCTAAATCCGATTATAAAATTGATGCGAATAGCTACGCCTTTGGCCGTTTCAGCTTTGAAGATGACCGCTTCAGTGGTTTTGATTATCAGGTAACAGAGACCCTCGGCTACGGCCGCAGCCTCATTAAAGATGCGACGTTCAAACTCGATGTTGAAGGTGGCCCAGGTATGCGCCAGAGCAAGCCTGACAACGGCTCGAGTGATAACGAGGCGATTCTCTATCTCGCTGGCAACCTCAAATGGGACATCAGCAAAAATGCAGTTTTCACTGAAGATCTATTCACTGAGATTGGTGAAGATATCACCATCACAAAATCGGTCACCGGACTGAAGACACAGATCAACGGTGACCTTGCAATGAAAGTCACCTTCACTGCGAAGCACACCTCAAAGGTACCTGTACTGAAAAAGAAGGTTGACACTGAGACTGCCATATCGCTGGTTTACAGCTTCTAAACAGCCTTAAAACGTAGTGAAAAAGGCGACCTTCTGCGGTCGCCTTTTTTATTGTACTTCGGCGAGATTGCCTTTGCGCTCTAACCAGCTACGTCGGTCTGCAGCACGCTTTTTAGCCAGCAACATATCCATGATTTGATAAGTGTCATCGCCACTATCCAGCACTAACTGCACAAGGCGGCGAGTATCCGGGTCGATCGTCGTTTCACGTAACTGTAACGGGTTCATTTCACCCAGCCCTTTAAAGCGCTGCACGTTAACCTTGCCCTTGAGTTTTTCGGCTTCGATGCGACTCAGCACACCGCGCTGTTCATCATCGTCCAAAGCATAAAAAACATGCTTACCAACATCAATGCGGTAGAGCGGCGGCATCGCAACATAGATATGCCCCGCCTCAACCAGCGGGCGAAAGTGCCTTAAAAATAGCGCGCAAAGCAAGGTGGCAATATGCAGTCCGTCGGAATCGGCATCGGCCAGAATACAGATTTTACCGTACCGTAACCCTTTAAGATCGGTTGAGCCGGGCTCGACCCCCATCGCCACCGAAACATCATGCACCTCTTGCGAGCCCAACACTTCGGCAGAGTCAACTTCCCAGGTGTTTAGGATTTTTCCACGCAGTGGCATGATCGCCTGAAAGCTGCGGTCGCGCGCCTGCTTGGCTGAACCACCCGCTGAGTCACCTTCCACTAAAAACAGTTCGGTGCGCTCAAGGTCTTGCGAGCTGCAATCCGCCAGCTTGCCCGGCAGTGCTGGCCCTGTGGTCACCTTTTTTCGCACCACTTTTTTACCGGCTCGCATGCGTGATTGGGCGTTGCTGATCGCCAACATTGCGATCTGCTCACCCGCATCGGTGTGTTGGTTGAGCCATAAACTAAAAGCGTCTTTCACCACACCAGATACAAAGGCGGCACATTCACGGGATGACAAACGCTCTTTGGTCTGCCCACTAAACTGCGGATCTTCCAGTTTGACTGAGAGCACATAGGCACAACGCTCCCACACATCATCCGGCGCAAGTTTAAGCCCGCGCGGCAGTAAATTACGATACTCACAAAACTCACGGATCGCGTCAGTCAAGCCAGTGCGCAGCCCATTCACATGGGTGCCGCCCTGCCCGGTGGGAATCAGGTTAACGTAGCTTTCTGTCACCAGCTCACCCCCTTCCGGCAGCCACACCACCGCCCAATCAGCCGCTTCTCGTTCCGAAGCGACACTGCCAATCAACAGCTCATCCGGCAGCAGGGTAAAACCCTTTACAGCATCATTGAGATAGTCACGCAGGCCATCTTCAAAATACCACTCTTCACTGGTGTTAGATTTTTCATCAAAAAATGAGACGTGAAGACCGGGGCATAATACCGCTTTGGCTCTCAACACATGACGCAGGCGTGAGACCGAGGTCTTTGCTGAGTCAAAATATTTTCCGTCAGGCCAGAAACGAATCGAGGTACCGGTGTTTTTTTTGCCTACTGAGCCGAGCGTCTTCAGCGCTTCGACTTTATCGCCACTTTCAAAGGCCATCGAAAATTCTTGACCACCACGCTTAATCTTGACTTCAAGACGCTTCGAAAGCGCATTCACAACAGAAACACCCACCCCATGCAGGCCGCCAGAAAATTGATAATTTTTGTTCGAGAACTTACCCCCCGCATGCAGCTTGGTCATGATCACCTCGACACCAGGCACCTGCTCTACCGGATGCATATCGACCGGCATACCTCGGCCATCATCCTCAACTTCAAGCGAGCCATCTTTATAGAGTGTCACCGAGAGTGTTTTTGCATGGCCAGCGACGGCTTCATCGACACTGTTATCGATCACCTCTTGTGCCAGATGGTTGGGGCGCGTGGTGTCGGTGTACATCCCGGGGCGTTTGCGCACCGGTTCCAGGCCGGTTAATACCTCAATCGACGAGGCATCATAATCTCTACTCATTTACCATTCCTGTTGCTGTTTATTCGGCGTATTTACAAGGGTTACCGACGGGCATGGAGTCTAGCACCATGCTGGCGGCGAATACAAAGCCCCTTGCACTCACCATGTCGGCCGTCAATTTTTATAGTAGAATCCAGCCCCAAGATAAAATACCGCAGATATAGCACGGAGCCCGCCTTGGTCAAAAAGAAGCGCAGCAAAAAAGATTCTCCACTCGATTTCGAAGCCGCCCTCGAAGAGCTCGAAGCGCTGGTGGAACAGATGGAAGCAGGCGAAATTACCCTCGAAGAGTCGCTACAACATTTTGAGCGTGGCATTTTACTCACCCGCACCTGTCAGGAAGCGCTGAAAGCGGCCGAGCAGAAGGTTGAAGTTCTGCTGAGAAACAGCGCTGACGCCGACACTCAACCTTTTGATACCAACCGTGACTAACGCTGCCACCGAAAATAGCGCGGCATTTAAATGGCTGCTGTCACAGTGCAAAACAGAGGTGCAACACGCACTTAACCTCTGGCTGCCCAAAGTCACCGCGCAACCTACAACACTGCACAAGGCGATGCGCTATTCGGCACTCTCCGGTGGCAAATATGTGCGCCCGCTGCTGGTCTATGCCACCGGCAGAGCGCTGGGAATCACCCCCCGCGCGCTCGACGGCCCCGCCTGCGCGATCGAGCTGATTCACAGCTATTCGCTGGTGCATGACGACCTGCCAGCGATGGATGACGATGACCTGCGCCGCGGCAAACCCACTTGCCATAAAGCCTTTGATGAAGCGACCGCCGTGCTGGTGGGCGACGCGCTCCAGACACTGGCATTCCACGTGCTTGCGAGCGACCCGTCAATACTGGTCTCGGCTGCGCAGCGCCTGCGGATGGTCGAAACATTAGCGCACGCCAGTGGTTCCCTCGGCATGGCAGGCGGACAGGCAATCGACCTTGAGGCAGACGGCAAGGGCACCGATTTCACCCTTGAATCACTGCAACAGATGCACTCGCAAAAGACCGGTGCACTGATCCGCGCGAGCGTGCGCCTCGGTGCGCTCTGTGATGAATCGGTTGATGAAGCGATGCTTGCCCGCCTTGACCAATATGCCAGCGACATCGGGCTCGCCTTCCAGATCCGCGATGATATCCTCGATATTGAAGCATCTACCGACATTTTAGGAAAAAACCAAGGGGCAGACATCGCCCGAAACAAACCGACTTACCCCGCCCTGCTCGGCATGGCGGGTGCAAAAGAGAAAGCACAACAGCTACACGCTTCAGCACTGGAGAACCTCGCCACATTGGGTAATGAAGCTGACCCTCTGCGCTGGATCTCAGAATACATTGTGCAGCGCCCCAGTTAGCCCGCCATCTAGAGGCTACTCCGCCCCAAAAGGTTGTTCTCGGCATCAGCCACAGTGCTTTCTATGGTATATTGCGCGATTGTTAAAAAACGACCGATATAAAGCGCGATGACCACCACAGAAAACCGATACCCGCTGCTACACAAAATCGACTCCCCTGCGGATCTCCGTCAGCTTTCTGCTACCGAGCTGGGGCCGCTAGCACGTGAGCTGCGCGACTTCCTAGTTCAGTCGGTGGCCAAAACGGGTGGCCATCTCTCGTCGAGCCTAGGGACGGTTGAGCTGACCATCGCCCTCCATTATGTCTACAACACCCCGGATGATCGCTTGGTGTGGGATGTGGGCCATCAGGCCTACCCCCACAAGATCCTCACTGGTCGCCGCGAGCGCATGAACACCCTACGTAAAAAAGATGGGCTTTGCGGATTTATCAAACGGGAAGAGAGTGAATATGATACCTTTGGCGTGGGGCACTCCAGCACCTCGATCAGCGCGGCACTCGGCATGGCGATCGCCGCCGCAAAGCAGGGTAGCCAACGCAAAGCGGTCGCCATCATCGGTGACGGCGCACTCACGGCAGGG